>NZ_DAIQRQ010000071.1:22154-24945 GCF_036786105.1 Ohtaekwangia sp. | reverse complement strand
ACTTCTTTATTCACATCTTCTTTACTCTTGATCCGAAGGTGATGATTGAATTGAGGAGTACCGGGAACCTGCACTATTTTATGAAAGCAAAGATTGTCGTGGTAGGGTTGAGAGAAGGGAAACACTACATCAATAAAATCTTTACCTAGTCGAGTGATATAGGCTATACGAGTGGTAGCGGGAAGTGCTATCATGGATTTTGTAGGATGAACAGTAACCGATCCCATGGTTTGATATTGCTCCATAAAATACCAGAACAGCTCGATAACAGCTTCTGATTTTTTGGCCAGAAAATCGTCCAGTACTTTATCGCCGCAGGAATGCGCCTGGTTGTTTTTGACAAATTGCTGATGACAGAGCGGGCAGGTCCACATTTTGGTATACAATTTTGAGGCTAATTGGGGTATGCGCAAATTTAATATTCTGCGATAACGATTGTGGCTCTGACCCCTAGTAAAACTTAGCAACGAAACCCTTACCTTTGCAGAATGCGTTTCACGCTAATACTAATCCTACTCGTCTTTGCGGTCTCTTTGCGGGCCCAGCAACTGGATAGTCTTTCCAGGGAACTGGCGGCCTTGGATACCGCTGCATCACCTCGTTTAGATGCATTGGACTCGATTGAATACTCATTTTACCATCAATCCGATAGCCTGAAGGGCGAGTATAAAAACAAGTTTGCCTCGCTGGATTCTTCCAAAAATGCTCTGCAGCATAAGATCGATAGTCTGCAGTCGCTGCAATTGCCAACGGATAAATATACACATGCGTTAGACAGTGTTTTACAGAAACGCGACCAGGCGGTTGGTTCACTGGATAGTAAAATGAATGCGCTGAAATCCAAGGCTACTGAAAAAATTAATAAGCTGGAGCTTTCGCCCGAATTGCAGGGAAAGGCAAATCAACTGACGGGCAATATCCAGGATTTTAAACTGCCCGTAAAAGACTTGAATATACCATCGCTCGATATACCCAATAACCCGTTAAAAAGTCTGGATGGTTTGAATACATCTATACAATCACCGGTAGGTAAAATTGGAGAGATTGATGGTTTAAAGAATATTACCGGCAAAACGGGTAATCTTTCCGAGATCACTAAAGGTGCGGGCGATATTCAAAACCTGACACAAGGCAATCTCAAGGATATGCAGCAACTACCCCAGTCGATAGAAGGTAAAGCAGGACAAGTAGCAGGTGTTGGCGATTTGCAGAAGCAAACGGAAGCACTTAACCCGATGCTAAAGTCAGCGGAGAACCCTGAGGCCATGAAAGAACAGGCCATGCAGCAGGTAAAGGAAGTAGCGGTAAATCATTTTGCCGGCAAAGAGGAGGTGCTGAAGGAGGCTATGGAAAAAATGTCGAAGCTGAAGAATAAATATTCCAGCCTTAACAGCCTGAGTGAAATAGGGAAGAGGCGCCCCAATGAAATGCGTGGCAAGCCACTGATAGAACGTTTGCTTCCCGGTATAGCGCTGCAGATACAAAAGAAAGGCAACGATATGCTGGTTGATTTCAATCCATATATAGGGTATAGATTAACCGGGCGATTAACATCCGGTATAGGTTGGAATCAGCGTGTGGGGTATAACACACGTCACGATTCGTTCAGTCCGGGTACAAGAATATTTGGTCCACGTATCTATACTGAATTTAAACTGGCCAAAGGCTTCCTGCCTCGTGCCGAAGCGGAGCTGATGAATACACAGGTTCCACCCAGATTGCAGGCTATATCTGTTGATGGCCGCGGCCGGGAGTGGGTGCCCGGTATATTTGTGGGCATGAAGAAGGAGTATAAATTCATGAAGAACGTAAAGGGCACAGCACAGATTATGTTGCGGGTATTCAACCCCGATCACAAAAGTCCGTATGCCGATGTATTGAATATGCGTGTGGGCTTTGAGTTTCCCATGAAAAAGAAAGTAAAGCAGACGCAGGCAACGAACACGTCAAAGTAAGTATATACATGCTTCGTTCGTTCACGGACCAGATGAATCACCGTATTACGGTATCTTTTCCTCCCAAACGTATTGTATCCTTAGTGCCTTCGCAAACGGAGCTGCTCGCAGCGTTTGGGTTGGACAATCAGGTTGTAGGAATAACCAAGTTTTGTGTTCATCCAGAAGAATGGTTATCGAAGAAAACGATTATAGGAGGCACCAAGAGCTTTCACTTTGATATAATTGATAAACTTCAGCCTGACCTTATCATCGGCAACAAAGAAGAAAACTATGAAGAAGGCATTCGCCATCTGCAGGAGAAATACCCGGTGTGGATGAGTGATATTGTTTCGCTGGACGATGCCCTGAACATGATACAAGGTATATCTCAGGTAACAGGTAAAGAAACAGAGGGCTCGAAAATAACGCAGACTATACAGCAGTCATTTGAAACGCTGAAAACTTTTCACGGTCAATCTATACTATATTTCATCTGGCGAAATCCGTGGATGGTGGCAGGAAGCGGAACGTTTATCCACACAATGCTTGAGAAACTGAATCTCAAAAATGTAGCACCATCGTCACGGTATCCTGTATTAAGTAGTGATGAGATACATCGGCTAAAACCAGACTATATACTTCTCTCTTCCGAGCCGTATCCCTTTCAGGAGAAACATATAGCGGAGTTGAAACAGATTAGTCCATCTTCCAGGATTATTCTTGTGGATGGAGAGATGTTCTCCTGGTACGGTAATCGATTAATATTCGTTCCTGACTACTTCAATTCCCTCAGCGCGTTGCTTCAGTAACGTGTAACGATTAATCTTACTTTGTCAGGTTTGTGTTCTTGTTCA
>NZ_DAIQRQ010000071.1:2442-22054 GCF_036786105.1 Ohtaekwangia sp. | reverse complement strand
GCGAGTTTGATTAAGCTACTTCAAAGCGCAAACCAGATTGGACAAGCAGTAATTAACTGTTAACAACTCCAAATGTCTTTAGATCATTCCAAAAGTTAGGATACGATTTCTTAACAACCTCTGGCTTCTCTATCTCTACTTCCATTAGCGTTGCCAAAGGAGCAAAGGCCATGGCCATGCGATGATCTTTGTATGTGTTAAAGAAAGCATTCGTTGGTAATGCAGCAGAAGGTATCAGCGTCCAGTGTGCTGAATCTTCTTCTGTGAGGTTAGCGCCTATTTTCTGAAGCTCGTTTTGTAGTGCAGCAATGCGATCAGTCTCTTTAATGCGCAGACTTTCGAGCCCGGTGAAATAGCCTTTTATACCTTTGGCTGCACAGACTACTGCTACTGTCTGACCAAGATCAGGGCAATCGGTAAAATCCCAATGCAACTCTTTTTTGCTTTCCTTCCGGGTGAGCTTTAACAAACCATTTTCCATCGTAGCCTGTACGCCTAATGGATCCATAATCTTTACAATAACACTGTCGCCTTGCAGTGATTGCAAATATAGTTTAGGAAGGTATATCTCTGCCTGCTCTGCCAGGGCAGCAAAAGCAAACCAGTAACTGGCACCTGACCAATCGGACTCTACAGTAAACGGAGCCGAAGTATAGGATTGATGCGGTACTACTACTTTGTTGCCGGTAAATTTACTATCAGCACCAAAGTGTTTCATAATAGAGGCTGTCATTTCAATATAGGGGCGACTGCCCACTTTGCCTTCAAGCTCCAGTGTTAACCCTTTCGGTAATATAGGGGCTACCATCATGAGTGCTGATATAAACTGGCTGCTCACATCACCGCGTATGCGGAGTATATCTGTCTTTTGTCCGCTAAAACCGGAGAGCTTCAGTGGAGGATAACCATCTTTCTCGGTATAGCTGATCTCGGCTCCGAGACTGCGCAATGCATTCACCAATATACCAATGGGCCGCTCCTTCATGCGCGATGTACCGGTAAGCGTTTTATGCTGATTGGTGATGGCGAAGTAGGCTGTAAGAAAACGCATGGTGGTTCCTGCATCTTCCACATCGATAGTTGCATCCGGAGAATTTACCAGGCGAAGCATGAGCTGCACATCGTTGGCGTCTGACATGTTTTGAATCTCTGTTTTACTTCCTGCCAGTGCGTTGATGATGAGGGCACGGTTATTAATGCTTTTAGATGCCGGCAGTAACGAAGCTGTTCCCTTCAAAACATTCGTTCGCTTAAGATGAATAGTAGTGTTCAATGTGATTAAAAATTTGGGTGAGCAAATTACAGTTTGTAAGAAGATTTTTTGATAGCAACTGAAACTTTTAACATGGAAAAAAGTTATATTCAGGTATGAGTACTACCCGAAAAATAGCAGTAGGTATTGGCCTGGCATCGGGTGCTTTGTTGGCTGCCTGGTTGCTGACTGGTAACCGGAAACAAAAAACGAAAAACTATCTCGTTAAGAAAGCTGACGGCCTGAGACAAGCCATCAAGACGGAGAAAAGTAAATTTGATGATTCAGATAGCTACTATATCTGAAAGTGACTGGTAAAATGAAAGAGCCTTTTTTACCTCATCAATACTGATTTCGCAGTCCCAGCGCGCTCTTCCAATTCCGTCCTGAAGAACGCAGAGTATTTTATTTCCCTTATTTTTTTTGTCCTGTACCGTTAGCTGCGATGCTTCTACAATCTGTTGATCGGTAAGCTTTACCTTTCCATAAATTGCCAGGATATATTCCACCATATCTTTGAATTCGATAATGTTAAGCATGTTGCGTTCGTGCGCTATAAATCCTTCGGCGATCAATCCCAAGGCTATAGCTTCACCGTGCAAAATGCGTTGATCTATACCTAGCAGGTAACTTTCTACAGCGTGGCCTATAGTATGACCGGCGTTGAGAATTTTGCGCAACCCTTTTTCTTTTGGATCTTCTGTAGTGACGTATGCTTTGAAGGTAACGGAGTGCTTCAGCAATGCATCCCAGTCTTGTTCTTTCAGCGATCGCTGACTGATCGTTTCCCACATAGCTTTATCGGATATCAGCGTATGCTTGATCACCTCTGCAAATCCTGAACGAAGTTCTGCCTCCGGAAGCGTTTTCAGAAAGCCGCTATATAGTAAGGTTAATGCAGGTTGTTGAAATACACCAATGTGATTTTTGAGATGCTCGAAATCAACGCCCAGCTTGCCACCGATGCTCGCATCTACCTGTGCAAGCAGCGTGGTGGGAATCAGTATAAAGTCGATTCCTCTTTTATAGGTGGCAGCACAAAATCCACCCATGTCGCCAAGTACTCCGCCTCCAAGCACAATCATGGCTGCGTGGCGATCGAGCGCCAGGTCGGTCATCTCCTTCCAGATTAATCCACAAGTGTCCAGATTCTTTTGCTCTTCACCACTTTGGATTTCGATTACGGCATGTTCAGGCAGCGTTTCGCTGAGCAGCGGGTAACAATGGGCACGCGTGTTCTCGTCTGTAAGCACTACCAGTTTGCTATAGTTTTTTTTATGAAGAAACGCCGATAAATCGTTGGCCGGATCAGTAGAAAACAAAATGTTATCAGGTAGCATGAATGATTTTTAACGCTTTAGTGCGAAAGTTATTAAAAACCTGAGAACTGTTATGCCAGAACTTGGGCTAACAATTGTAAGCAGTATATTTGCCCGAATTTTTTTTAGCATGGAAGCAGAGCCCAGGATTTCATTTGAAGACACCTCCGTAGCATTCTCATACAAGTCGGATGCAGCCTTACGCAAAGCCAACTTTATTTTCTCCATGGTCAATCATCCATGGCTATCCGCAGCAGCAATCGGATCGGTAAAACTTGCGCTGAAGCTGCACTTGCCGGTAGAAGGGTTGATCCGTAAAACAGCGTTTGATCATTTCTGTGGCGGCATCAGCATTGATAATTGTGATGATGAAATTGCGCAGCTGCAGAAATACAACGTAGGCACTATACTCGATTACTCCGTAGAAGGCGAGGAGTCTGAAAAAAGCTTCGACCTGGTGACAGAAGAAATTCTGCGTACGATTGAAAAAGCAAAAAGCAACCGAGGGGCCATTCCATTTTCTGTATTCAAAGTAACCGGTATCGGCAGCAGCGGGCTACTGGAAAAAGTGCAAGCTGATAAAGTACTCACCATTGAAGAGCAGCGCGCTTTTGAGCGCATTCGCGAACGGGTAGACAAAATCTGCAGCCTGGCGCATAGGCATGGCATTCCCGTATTGATCGATGCAGAAGAAACATGGATACAAGAACCGATTGATGCGCTGGCCTATGAAATGATGGCCAAATACAACCACGAGAAAGCAATCGTCTTTAATACATATCAACTTTATCGCACGGCTACACTTCAAAACCTGAAAAGCTCTTTTGAAGAAGCTGTCCGGAAGAATTACCACCTGGGTGCTAAACTGGTGCGGGGTGCATACATGGAAAAAGAACGCGCACGTGCCGAAGCCATGGGCTACGACAGTCCTATACAGCCCGATAAAGAAGCCTCTGATAAAGCCTTCAACGAAGCACTTGAATTTTGTGTAGCGAACATAGCGCACATCGGCTTTATGTGCGGCTCGCACAATGAGTATAGCAATCTTTATCTTACCACACTGATGCAGCAATACGGCCTCAGGAACAATGATGAGCGCATCTGGTTTGCACAGTTGTATGGCATGAGCGACAACATTTCATTTAACCTGGCGAAGGCCGGATATAAAGTGGCCAAGTATGTGCCTTACGGCCCCGTACGTTCGGTGATGCCGTATCTTTTCAGAAGAGCCCAGGAAAACACCTCCGTGGCCGGGCAAAGCAGCCGGGAGCTAATTCTGATCCGGAAAGAACTGACCAGAAGAAAGCAGCAGAAATAATCCTGTTGTGATACGGGCGAAAATGCCGGCGTAGCGTATACTTCGTCCGTTATTCCTTTTCTCCCTATTTCGAGTATTTTTGCGAAAAATTTTAATTCATGCAACTCAGCGAACAGGAGATCATCCGCAGGCAAAAAATGGAGGATCTCAGGAAATTAGACATCAATCCCTATCCGGCAGAACTTTTTGAAGTGAATGCCTCTGCAAAGGAAATCCTGGAAAACTACGAACGTCAGAAGAGCGACTATCGCCAGATATCCATTGCAGGCCGCATCATGAGCACACGGATTATGGGAAATGCTGCTTTCGCAGAATTGCAGGACGAAACCGGGCGCATTCAGATTTACGTTCGCAGAGACGACATCTGCCCGGGCGAAGACAAAACGCTTTACAACACAGTATTCAAAAAACTGCTGGATATAGGCGATATCATTGGTGTGAAAGGCTACGGCTTTACTACACAGACCGGTGAAATCTCTATTCACGTTACAAGCCTCACCGTGCTTACCAAATCACTTCGTCCGCTCCCGATTGTGAAAGAGACGACCGATGAGCAGGGCAACGTAACCAAGCACGATGCCTTTACTGATCCGGAGCAACGCTATCGCATGCGTTATGTGGACCTGATCGTGAACCCGGAGGTTCGCGATACATTCATCAAGCGCACGCAACTGGTAAACTCCATGCGCCAATACCTCAATGTAAAAGGTTACCTGGAAGTGGAGACACCAATTCTGCAACCGCTGTACGGTGGTGCTGCTGCACGTCCGTTCAAAACGCATCATAACACACTCGACATGACGCTCTACCTGCGTATTGCCAACGAGCTATACCTGAAGCGTTTGATTGTAGGTGGTTTTAACGGTGTATATGAATTTTCGAAAGACTTCCGTAACGAAGGGATGTCGCGTTTCCACAACCCGGAGTTCACTCAGGTAGAGTTGTACGTGGCCTATAAAGATTACTACTGGATGATGGATCTCGTAGAAGAGATGATCGAAAAAGTAGCGCTCGATCTGCACGGCTCTACGCAAGTAAAAGTAGGAGAGAACATTATTGACTTTAAACGTCCGTGGACACGCTATACCATGTTCGAGGCTATTCAGCATTTTACCGGTATAGATATATCAGAGATGGATGAACAGCAGCTTCGCGACACATGCGTGAAACTGAATGTACCGATGGATCAGACGATGGGTAAAGGAAAACTGATCGACCAGATCTTCGGTGAGAAATGTGAGCCAAACCTGATTCAGCCAACCTTCATTACCGACTATCCATTGGAGATGTCGCCGTTGGCGAAGAAGCACCGCAGCAAGCCGGGGCTTGTAGAGCGCTTTGAAGCGATCTGTAACCGAAAAGAAATAGCGAATTCATTCTCGGAACTGAATGATCCGATCGATCAGCGCGAGCGTTTCGAAGAGCAACTTGAGCTTGGTAAACGTGGCGATGAAGAAGCGATGACGCTGGATGAAGATTTTCTCCGTGCATTGGAGTTTGGCATGCCGCCAACCGCCGGATTAGGTATTGGTATAGATCGCCTGTCGATGATTATGACTAACTCAAGCTCTATTCAGGATGTACTCTTCTTCCCGCAGTTGAAACCGGAGAAACAAGCCGCTGGCTTCAATGAAAAAGAATTTACCGATGCCGGTGTTCGCGCGGAGTTCATTCCGATTCTGCAGAAGCTCGGTATACAGTCGCTCGCACAAATGAAAGAGATGAAAGCTTCGAAGCTCTTCAACGATGTATGCGGAACGCGCAAGAAGATGAAGCTTGAGATAACCAACCCTACGCTGGAAGAAGTGGAAGGCTGGCTGAAGTAAGCAGACTACATTTTTAAACTATATAGAAAGGATCATGACGGCTTACCGCATGATCCTTTCTCGTTGTATACAGTTTCGATCTCTACTCGACTATAGATTACGCCGCCACACCACTTCACCAGTAGCTGAACCACCTGTGGTTGGTGTAGGCACCGTATATTTCAATTCATCTTTGGAGAGCGTAAAGGTTCGCTTTTGTTCGGTTCCTTCCCAGTTCGGATAGGAGGCATGCGCAATGTGAAAGGTGATCGTTCCATCGGCTTCGTTTACAGTATATTTTCCGAAATGCGCATTGCTTCCCTGTACGGCGGCTTTATACTCTTCCGGTGTTCCCTGTGCTTTGTCGTTGGCAGCAAATTTGGCGCGACCGCTGCGGAATATCTGCAAGGCGTAATTGCCATGCTCATCAAACATTAATATACCTTGAGGAGATGGTCCGTAGAGCTCTACACGACTGCCATCAGGAAGTATATTATCAACCAGTACAAGCGTCCATGTACCGATGAGTTTATTGGATGATTTGTTAGTGGCCGATGTCTTCTTGCCGGCTTTGGATGCTTCATCTTTTTTCTGGGCGTAGACAAAGGTTATGCTTGCGATAAGAAGTGTGCAGATGATTGATCTTTTCATGGGTTGAACTTTATACTTTGGAAATAACGAATTTGAAACGTGTACAAATGCATTTCAAGATACAAGGCGTGAAAAGATATACTTGTTAAGAATCTCTTAAATCTTCGGCTTAAAGCGGATAAGGATGGCTATAAATGAAAAAGGCTTCCAGATTTCTGAAAGCCTTTGTACCGAAGGAGGGACTCGAACCCTCATGTCTTGCGACACACGCCCCTGAAACGTGCGTGTCTACCAATTCCACCACTTCGGTTTGTGTTGAGTCCATTGCTTCGAAGTTACGAAACAACGTCTCAACGTTACTTATCCTTTAAACAAATGTGCCCAGGACTGGACTCGAACCAGCACACCGGTTAAGGCACTACCCCCTCAAAGTAGCGTGTCTACCAATTTCACCACCTGGGCAGGTTTGGCAAGTAGAAAATCCTTTAGCGAGGGGCGACAAAAGTAAGAAAGCTTTGCTGATTAACAAAAACTCTTAGAAAAATCGAGTGAGCCAAATGCCGGTAAGCAGTGCAAGAATGCCCATCACCAGACTTATGCCGATGTATAACAGGGAGATGCCCGTCATTTTTTGATTGAAAAGACTAACGCTTTCCCAGGCCAGACTTGAAAAAGTGGTGTAGCCACCGCAGAATCCTACGCCAAGAAATAGCTTTACGTTATCAGATATATCCGTTTTGCGTAGCGCCAGGCCGTACACGATGCCTAATATCAGCGACCCTATTATATTGACCGTTAGCGTGCCGTACGGAAATATTGCCTGGATTCGTTCGCTTATCGAGCGTACCGTAACGTATCGGGCAACGCTCCCCAGCATTCCTCCCGTGCCAACCAAAAGAATTTTATACCAGTCCATAAATAAAGGCCGAATTTAAAAAACTTACCTGACTCCAGGGTACCTGGCCCCGTTGAGATCAATATCCTGTTAAAAATTTCTATTTAATCGGTACTGGTAGATAAATCCTGACGCACGCGATACTTACCAATTCACCGGTGAGCAATTCTTCTGTTATGATAGAAGCAACGACTTGCAAGTGTTAACGCTGCAAGCTCACAAATACCTAAATATATATAGCGCGATGGTTTCCGTTTATACCTGTATGTATATCTATGCCACCGGTCATCATTACTCTCCCAATCGTAGCATAATTTCTTCTGCAATCGTTCAGTATAGAGAATTTGGCATCCCAAGATTGGACGATGAAAGTATTAACGTTATCTTTAATGTAGGAAGCTGGTACAGGTGAAAGGTATGTTTAGCGTACTATATACCTATACATGGTTAACCATCGATTCTGAAAAACCTTCATTGCATTCTGTATTCAACCAATCATGCATTCTTCTATTGCATGATGCGCCAATTAAACGAAGGCGTTCCGATATGTAACAATACCCTTGGCTTAAAATCTGCATCTTCTGTGTCATCCTTTGCAGGGGTATGTTTTTAAAATAAGTAGTAGTATAAAAAAGGTAAACCTATGGAAAAAGATTCTCAACTGTCGGCAGTGAAAAGTAAGAATACTAAAATTCTGAATGGTCACTCTGGAAAGAGTAAGTCGCAGGTAAATGGCAGCAACAGCCATATAACAGAGTCGGTCAATTTAAGTAATGCCGGCTATCTGGCGGCGATCGATGCTTCCAATGCTTTTGTAGAATTTCTACCAGACGGAACCATCCTGAATGCGAACCAACTTTTCCTGGCAGCACTGAAATACAGGCTTGAAGATATTCAGGAGAAGCATCATAGAATTTTTTGTGAAGGCGCGTATGTCCGCTCCATGGAGTATCAGCATTTCTGGGAGGAGCTGCAAAACGGAAAACCTCAGGTTGGTGAATTTAAAAGAATTGCCAAAGATGGTTCTGAAGTGTGGATACAAGGCAGCTATACTCCTGTAAAAAATGAAAAAGGCGAAGTAGTAAAAGTAATCAAGATCGCTACCGTCATTACCGAGCAGAAACTGCAAAATGCGGATTATCAGGGCCAGATTGATGCTGTGAGCAAATCGAATGCGGTAATCGAGTTTAACATGGATGGTACGATCATTCGTGCCAATGATAATTTTCTTAAAACCGTTGGCTATACTTTGGAAGAGGTCAGAGGCAGGCACCACCAGATGTTTGTAGATGCAGAGTATGCGAGGAGCACCGAGTATAGAAATTTTTGGGATACGCTTAATCGCGGTGAATTTTTTGTAGGCACGTATACACGCCTTAACAAAAGCGGTAAGGAAATTTATCTGCAGGCATCTTACAATCCTATTCTGGATTTGAATGGTAAGCCTTTCAAAGTAGTAAAGTATGCCCTGGATATGACGGAGATTATCCGTGTGATCAAAGCCATGGCAAATGGTAACTTAAGTGAACGCTGCAATACTGCCGTTGATAACGGAGGTTTAACCGCAGAGATCAACCGGGCACTTGATAACCTCAATACTGTTATGGGAAATATCAGTCAGGGGTCTGAAGTTGTGGCGAAGTCTTCTGACTTGTTGCAGAAGAAAGTAGAAGACATGAAGCGCAATACAACAGAGGTGGCCGCTGCAATTTCTCAAATGGCAAAGGGAGCACAAGACCAGGCGCAGCGAACAGATGAATCTTCGAAACTGGTAAATCACGTATTGACTTCTGCCAATGAAATGGAGAAGAAAGCCAATATTATAGGTAAAGCTGCAGAGAGCGGATTGGAGAGTTCGAAACTGGGCGTTAGCACGGTAAAAACACTGGTGGAAAATATGACAGAGATTAAAGATTCTGCCGGGCAAACTTCTCAATCCATTAACGTACTGACAAGGCGCACAGAAGAAATAGGGCGAACGTTGAATGTTATTACCGACATAGCCAGTCAGACAAATTTGCTTGCGTTGAATGCGGCAATAGAGGCGGCACGTGCCGGAGATGCCGGACGAGGTTTTGCCGTGGTAGCAGAAGAAATACGAAAACTGGCGGAAGACTCACGCAAGTCTGCCGTTGAGATTGAAAAAATCATCAGCGATGTACAGAAAGATACTGCTGCAGCGGGCAAAGCTATAGATAAGATGGAAGCGAGCGTGAAAGAAGGAAACAAATCAAGTAACGAAGCGGAGAAGATATTTCAGGCTATAGCAAAGTCGACTGACGAGACGTTCAATGCATCTAAAGAAATTCAGGCTGCTACGGTAACACAAAAGGAGTCGATTACCAGTGTGGTTAAAAATATAGAGCAAATCGTTGTGGTGTCTGAAGAAACTGCTGCGGGAACGCAACAGGTAGCAAGCTCCAGTCAGCAGATGAGCAACGGTATGATGGAGATTGCCAAGGCAGGCGATGAGTTATCGGCAGTAGCTGCAGAGTTGCAGGCTGGTACCACACAGTTCAAGTTACGGAAATAAACACCCGTGCAGATTTTATCAGGTATATATTATTCCAAAAGACTGCTTCATCTTTTATAGCATGAGTAAAACAACAAATACCTCCGAGACGGTTACAGATCAGGGCCGGCTGCAACAGATTGTAGTATTTAAGTTAGGACAGGAAGAGTACGGTCTCACAATAGACCAGATCAGAGAAGTTGTAATAACGCCAACGATTACTCGTTTACCCCAGACTCCTTTATATATCAAAGGCGTGTCGAACATTCGCGGAAATGTTATTGCCATACTGAATCTCGAAGAAAAATTCCAGCTGACAAAAAGTGCAGAGTCGATAACGCGTGCAGATAAGACTTTTACGCTGGTTATTGAAAGCGATGAATATAAAATGGGGATACTCGTATATGAAGTTCCCAATACACTCTCGATCTCATCTGCCAGCATAGAGAATTCAGTGTTTATGAATGATCATCAGTCGGAGCAATCCTATATCACAGGTATCGTGAAACTTGATAAGCGTCTCATTGTTATGATCGACATCTTCAAGGTGATACAGGATAAGGATACACAGAAAGTTCTTACAGGCCAACAGATATAGGTATGATAACGCGCGTGCTGAATATCAACGATATTGCTGTAACGAAAAAGCCAACGATGTACCGCTGTTATGGCCTGGGTTCCTGCATCGGTTTGTTTGTTGTCGATCGCCTTGCCGGACTTTCCGGGGGTGCACATATAGCAGTTCCTTCTTCGCTTGATGCAGACACATTTTCCGGTGCTTCACACCTGATCAACAAATTGCTAACATCCTTTCAGGAGTATGGCAGCACCCTTACGGGGCTTCGTTCCAAAGTTACCGGTGGTGCACAGATTTATGAGTCATCCCTGAACATCGGAAAGCAAAACATAGATTCAGTATGGCATGAGCTTGTGCAAAGAAAAATATACATAGCAGCGGCCGATGTTGGCGGAACAATATCGCGTACCGCATGTTTTAATACGGTTACCGAGGCGTTGGAAATTTCTACCTCCGGACACACGATATATTTCATTTAAAAATTCTTAATCGGTATGACAAAAAACGTTTTAATAGTAGATGATTCACTGTATATGCGTACAGTAATAAAGGATTATCTGGAACAGGCTGGATATAAGATAGTCGGGCAAGCTTCTACCGGTGAAGAAGCAATTGATCTGGCCTTTGATCTCAAACCTGATATCATTACGCTCGATAATATACTTCCGGATATGATTGGTACCGACATTCTGAAAGTATACAGTAAAGAAGGGTTGGGAGCGAAGGTAATTATGATCAGTGCCGTGGGGCAGGAATCGGTAATAGAGGAAGGAATTAATCTGGGTGCAAAAGCTTATATTGTTAAACCTTTCACATCCGATCAACTTCTTCAGGAAGTAGCAAAATTATAAAAAGCAGAACCATGCCTGGCTCCAGAATAAAGACGCTGTTGATTGACGATTCCGGATTTATGCGAATCGTACTTTCAGATCTGCTACGCAAGGATGAAACCATTGACGTAGTGGCAACGGCATGCAATGGATTGGAGGGCGTTCGGAAAGCAAAGCACCTCCGGCCGGATGTGGTTATTACCGACATGACCATGCCTGAGTATGACGGGCTTTACGTAGTGCAACAACTGATGAAGTATTTGCCATTGCCAATTATACTCCTGAGTTCGTTGGAGCGCACAAATCCGAAAATTTTTGATGCACTGAAAGAAGGTGCATTTGATTTTGTGGACAAGCCTAAAAACGAGGAGGTATCAGAATATTACGCGAGCCTCACACACATGGTTCATGAAGCCTTTCTTGCCGACAGCGTAAAGTTACGTACGCGCTCCATCCAGTCGAACACACATAAACATAGTTTTGCAGCCAGTTTAAATTATAGCATCATTACGATAGGGGCATCTACGGGCGGGCCGAGTGCCATTGAACTTATTGTAAGTAATTTGCCGCGGAATATTTCGATTCCCATTGTAATAGCCCAGCACATGCCACCGCGCTTCATCGAGTCATTTGCTGCACGTCTGGCAGATTCTACCGGGTTAATGGTGAGTGTTGCCCGCGATGGCGAACATCTGCAAAATAATCATATATACCTGGCCCCGGGCGATGTAAATGTTCGCATAGCATCTTCAGGAGCGGGTGCTGTTATACGGTATCATCACGAAGTATATAAAGAATTTAATTGTCCATCAATCGACTGCCTGCTGGAGTCAGCGGCAGAAGCATACGGAAATCGCGCTATAGGAGTAATTCTTACCGGTATGGGGAGAGATGGCGCTGCCGGTTTACGGAAAATACGAGAGGCAGGAGGGTTAACGATTACACAGGATAAAGATTCGTCTATAGTATATGGTATGCCGCGGGCAGCCGTTGAAACAGGTTCATCCATGTATCAGGTGCCTTTGGCAGAAATTTCAAACTTTATAGTCAGTGCATTATGAATCAGGAAAAAGATCAGGAGTATCGCGAAATATTTTTGGCAGAAGCGCTGGATCATTATACCGAAATTAACCGGCTTCTTACCATACTTGAAAAAAATATAGAAGATGCACAGGCTATCCAGGCTTTGTTTCGCATTACCCATACGCTGAAGGGGAACGCCACCGGAATGGGCTTTGAAAAAATTGCAGAGCTCGCTCACGTGCTCGAAGATTTTTTTGGCGAAGTGCGCGATGGAAAAATCTCGCTTGGCAACGACATATTTACTTCTGTTTTTAAGGCAGCCGATGCGTTGGGAGAGTTGATCGAAGCCGTTAAGAATCCTCGCGATGTGAAATATAGGGGTATCAAGACCAAGCTCGAGGTGTTGATAAAAAATGCCAAAAAGGAAAACGCGCAACCGGAGGTAACCGCAGACAATTTCTCTGTAGACGAAGGTAATTCTGCGAGCGCTCTGCAACAAGCGGAAGAGGACGATGAATTGGAAATCGGGTCCGCCAAAGTAGCATTTTCAGATCTTATACAGGTATCAGTGAAAAAACTTGACAACCTGTTGAATCTTGTAGGTGAGCTTATTATTGAACGCGACCGTATTGTTGCCAACAACCGGTCGAGCGCTACCAATGAATTTTCAAGATTGAATCGCATATCTTCCGATCTCCAATACTCGGTAATGGATGTGCGGTTGGTGCAGGTTGGATTTCTGTTTAATAAATTCCATCGCATTGCCCGCGATGTTTCCTTTAAGGAAGGCAAGGAAGTAAAACTAAAACTGGAAGGCATCGAAACAGAAATTGATCGCAACATTCTCCAGGTCATCAGCGATTCACTCATCCATCTTATTCGTAATGCAATAGGCCATGGTATTGAAGCTCCTGAGGTGCGAAAGCAAAAAGGCAAACCAAAAGAGGGTACTATAACATTATCGGCCAGCAGTGAATCAGATACAGTAATCATTAAAATAAAAGATGACGGAGCCGGTATAGATCCGCAGCGGATAAAACAAAAGGCTATACAGAAAAATATAATCGGTGCACACGAAGCAGCGCAGATGAGCGATCGCGATCTGATCATGTTGATCTTTGAGCCGGGTTTCTCTACTGCTGACCAGGTTACCGCTATATCGGGTCGCGGTGTGGGTATGGACGTAGTAAAGAAAGCACTTGATTCTATTGGAGGTACTATACAAGTTGATTCCATGCAGGGAGAAGGAAGTATTATTACGTTAACCCTTCCGTCATCAATGGCTGTTAAGTCTACTTTACTTTTTGAACTGAACCAACAGACATACGCCATTCCACTTGCTTATACTGAATCGGTTATATCCATTTACAAATCGGCCATACATAAAGCCGGAAACAATTTGGTTACGGTGCATCTGAATAATACTATTAACATTGTATTTCTTTCCGATTTGTTCATACAGCATCATGGTAATTTAAAAGACCGGTATGCGTCATTTGATCGCCTCCATCCGGAGCAGAAACTGGAAATTGTAGTGGTAACGTTTAATGGCAAACGCGTTGGCTTTGTTGTAGACAAGCTTCTTCAGCAAAAAGAAATTGTCGAAAAACCTTTGCGGAAGCCGTTTGATGGAATTCCATTTTTGAGTGGAGTAACTATACTGGGTAACGGAAATGTATGCCTGTCGCTCAGTATACCCGGTATACTGGGTGCATTGCTAAGTAATCAAACCAACAGAACAATCAACGCTTGAAATCTATGTCACAAGAGAAAAGACAAATAGTGGAAGGAGCCTTACAGAGCGCGTATAAATCTGGATTTTTAAATGCGGCCTCCTCACTGTCCATGATGACAAAACATAACATTGATTATAATGGTCTGATGATGGGGCATCACAAACTGGATGTTGATTGCTTTACCGAAAAAATTTCTTTTCCATTGAGTGGATCAAGTGTGCTGGTTACTACAGAAGTTTGTGGCGATGTGCCCGGCAAGAGTTATCTGTTTCTATCAGAAAAAGAATTTGAGTTGTTGACGGGCCCCATTCCTGCCAGCCAGGGAACCGATCTGAAAGAAGAGTTTATAAAAGAACTGGATAATATTTTGTCGGCCTCGGTAATTACCAAGCTGGCAAATGAGCTCAAGTATAAAATGTTTGGTGATGTACCGGTTTTTGTAGGCAAGGTGAACGGAAAAATAGAGGATATCATTTACGATGACTTCAGTGAGCAAACGGAAGATCTGTATATAAGCTCAGCGCAATTTTCATTTGCCAATCATCCTGCTATACATCCGTTCTTTGTTTGGGTTATCGATGCGAGCGCGGTTAATGTTGTTGTGTAGCAATAGACAGGGTTTGATTAAAAAAATGTGTAACGATTTACTTTTTTCTAGAGATGGTAACAACCAATACGAGTTTTAGTCCCCAGCCGGAAATGAACAAAAGTGAATCAACTACCATAACAGTCTCTGATGAAGAATTGAAATCACTTACCGATGCTATTCACAAGCGGCACGGTATAGACTTTAGTTGCTACGAACCCAAATCGCTTAAGCGGCGTGTAGTAAGAGCGCTGCATATATTTCAATTTAACTCTATACATGAGCTATGGGTGAAGATATTGCGCGATCATGCATTTATCTACCCGTTCATGGACGAAATAAGCGTAGGCCTTACATCGATGTTCCGCGACCCTATACTTTGGAAGCGTATGCGATCGCTGCTGAATAACGAACTGTCTGAAAAGAAACAATTATCGGTGTGGCACGCCGGCTGCTCAACCGGCGAGGAAGTATATACTATGGGAATTGTATTGCGTGAATCTTCATTCACGAATACCTGCTGTGCATGGGCTACAGACATCAGTAATCAATCTATTGAAACAGCCAGGCGTGGTGAATATCACATGATGAAGCTGAATGAATACGATCAAAATTACAGGGAATTTAATCCTGTAAGTTCCTTAACGAAATATTATAGCGAGCGTGAAGATGTTGCCACCATGGACGGCAGCCTGATACGTCATGTAAAATTTGAACATCACAATGTGATTCGTGATTCGGTGTCCATGAAGTTTGATATCATCTTTTGCCGTAATGTGATGATCTATTTTGACAACAATACCAAATTTAAACTCTTCGAGAAATTCTACGAGTCGCTCAATCCGGGCGGGCTGTTTATTATAGGATTCTATGATGCCATATTGCCGTTGGTAGACGAACGCAAGTTTATGGTGCTTGACCTTAACGCGAAGATATTCCAGAAGATATAGTGCTTGCGTTTAAAAAAACCGTGCATCGCGAAGACGATTCCCCTCGTAGCATAGTTGATGTTGCATATTAATTCAGAAAGAGCCGAGAATGGGATTTGGACCCACGGCCTTCCCGTTACGAGCGGGATGCTCTACCCCTGAGCTACCTCGGCAGTTGTGTGTGGGCTGGTCAAAATTAACGGAGAGAAGGTAAGTACAAAATCCTTAAATCCATTAAATTGTCCCAAGTTATGCTGTCAAAGAAATGCAAATACGCCATTCATGCCCTGGTGCACATGGCGCGTGACCCGGAAGAAAAATTTCTCATTAAAGATATCTCGGAGGCCTGCAACATTCCTAAAAAATTCCTGGAAGCCATACTACTCGACCTGAAGCGTTCGGGTATTTTAGGAAGCAAACAGGGGAAGGGTGGAGGATATTTCTTGCGCATGAAGCCGGCAGAAGTGAACCTGGCGGAGGTAGTGCGTCAGTTCGATGGCGCCATTGCACTGGTATCCTGTGCTGCCCATAAGTTCTATGAACCCTGTGCCGAATGTGAAGATGAAGAGACCTGTACCGTGCACGATGCCTTCCTGCAAATACGAAATGCAACCGTTGAAATGCTAAAAGCTGATACCCTTGAAACACTCGTGAAGAAAGAAGCGAAACTGAAAGCCCGTAAAAAGCGTTAATCCGATACGCAAAAATTCCACAAAACTCTATTACATCAATAGAGATTGAGTAATTTTAAATTCAATTATTGTTTCACTAAAACACGATCGATTATGTCACTACGATTAGGCGATGTAGCTCCCGATTTTACAGCCGAAACCACACAAGGCACTATCAAGTTTCACGAATGGCTTGGCAATAGCTGGGGGGTTTTATTCTCTCACCCTGCAGACTTTACTCCTGTATGTACTACCGAACTGGGCTCTATGTCTAAACTGAAACCAGAGTTCGATAAACGCAATGTAAAAATACTGGCTATCAGTGCAGACCCGCTGGAGTCGCACCTGAAGTGGATTGGCGATATCAATGAAACACAGAATACATCTGTAAATTATCCGCTTATCGCTGACCCTGAATTTAAAGTAGCGAACCTCTATGGCATGGTGCATCCCGCGATCGACAAGTTTACGGTTCGCTCTGTATTTGTGATCGGCCCCGATAAAAAAATTAAACTGATGATTACGTATCCTGCTTCTACTGGCAGAAACTTTGATGAGATTCTGCGCGTAGTAGACAGTCTGCAGCTTACTGCAAACTATAGCGTAGCAACACCCGCGAACTGGAAGCACGGTGAAGATGTGATTATTACCGCGGCTGTAAAAGATGAAGATATACCAGGCAAATTCCCGAAAGGTCACAAACGTATTAAGCCATACCTGCGCACTACACCCCAACCAAATTTATAATTGACATATATACTATAGCAAAAAGCTCCTGTGCCTTGAAGCCGGGAGCTTTTTGTTTTTTTTTGAACGCTTTTGGCGAAACAACGGTTAAAGGCTACTATACGAGGCGATAAGTTGGCCCGATTTGTGGATGAACCAGACAGATTACGACTCCAACCGGGAAACTATTGGAAAAGAAAAATCGTATTCCAATAAAAACATAGGGGTAAACGACTATCCAGGTGTCAATGGTATAAAATGTGGGAATTATGGAAAACAACATCAACCTTTCTGTTTCTTCAAATCCTTATCTTCGGCAATTCTCTGTTGCACAGGTAAATCTCAATAAGCTCATTGAAGAAGAGCGACTTTTGAAGCGCATTCGCAAGAGCAAACGCGAAGCACGCGACTAATACGTTTGCACCGCTATAGATTTCGTAACATAAGCTGTTGAACGCTGTAAAAGAATAGTATTTTGCAGCATGAAAAGAGAGATATTCTCTCTACCAAATCTATATACGTATGCATATTCGTACCGGTGCACCCGATGATCTTCCCAGAATCATCAAACTATATAAAGAAGTAGCGAAAGTAAAAGGCGGTCTCGCCAGGCTTGAGCACGAAATAACTGAGGAATACGTACAGAACTTCCTTACCAAAAGTATAGCCTCGGGATTGATACTGGTAGCGATACATCCGGATGATCCGGAAAGTTTAACAGGCGAGATGCATGCCTATAAACCGGGGCTTCAGGTTTTCAATCACGTGCTGTCTGATCTTACGATAGCCGTACATCCGGAATTTCAGGGCCGTAAAATTGGTCGCACACTCTTTACTATATTTCTGGAAGAAGTTGCGCGGCATAAGCCCGATATAGGCAAGGTTGAACTGATCACACGGGAGAGCAATCTCAAGGCTATCAAATTTTATCAGTCGCTTGGATTCAAGATAGAAGGCCGGATGGAGATGCGTATCAAAACTCCGCAAGGTACTTACGAAGCCGATATACCCATGGGCTGGCAGAACCCTAACTTCGAATTCTAAGTATATATTTTATACACCCAGGTCGGCACCATCGGCAATGATGAGCAGGAGTTCTTTTACCTCCTCTGCTTTGGCATGCTCACCCATTTTATCAAACGACATTATGAGATTTCTGAAAACCCTGCGAATGATCTCAAGGTTGGAGCAAGGTTCAAAGAACGATGATTGTGGTGTTAAGCGAAGCTCGCTGATATAGTTCTCGATATCCTGTCTTGAAAAGATCAATCCTTTGTTAAAGGCATTGATATAAAATTGTGTGTGGCGTTCGTCTTTATAGGTAAGCACAAACAGGTTCGGAAGGTTTACACCATATACCGGTAACTTTAATTTTTGTGATACCAGCAAGTATATAACACACAAGGTGATCGGATTTCCCTTACGGGTTTCGAGCACCACGTTGAACATGGAATTTCCGGGTGAATGAAAATTCTTGGTGTTAGCACCGAACTTCAGTTTGTTGAACAACACACTGTTCACCACCTTGATCTGATCGAATGGATAGAGATCGGGCTTGAACTCCAGCCACGTTTCGTAGTAAATCTGTTCAAGCTCCTGTTTGAGTTTGAGAAGTTCAAGATCCGGATATTGATACGTGGCGATGAGCCACATGCCGGTGAGCAGATCTTGCTCGGGTGATTCATACCATGACCGGATGCGCTCTTTCAACAACTCGTATTGCAGCACATGAATCAGCTCTTCAATTCTGCGTTGCACCTGTGGATTAAAATTGCTTTCCCACTCCTGTTCAAGGAACGGTATGATCGATGTGCCCAGGGAACGAATCTTTTCTTCTACATGAGAAACGATCTGTGCATCTTCATCATCGAGGAGAGATACAAGTGCTTTTAATTCTGTGTCTTTCAAAATTGATTCAATGATCTTCGCTAAAGTAAAAACTTTACGGCATATTCTATACCCGCCGGAAACATGGTGTGAAAAAATTCGGGCCAAGTCCCACTTTTTATTCGTTTTGTGTGTCTAAACCAACGCTCCACCAGAAGCATATTGGTCTGGAATATTTTTTGATTTAAGTACGAGGACCCACATTATTCATTTAAAAATTATAATCATGAAGTCAAACGTTTTATTTTTTGTTTTCCTTTTCATTGGCACCGTTGCATTTGCACAGGAAGGATTTAAGGGAGAGCATTTTATTGAAGTAACAGGAACAGCAAAACAGGAAATTGATCCTAACGAAATTTATGTAAGTGTACAACTGAAAGAGTTTGAAGAGAGCCGCGAAAAAGTAATGCTCGAAAAACTTGACAAAGAATTTTGGGATGCAGTGAAAGCAGCAAACATCGATCGTAAAAAAGTAGAGCTTGCCAATGCCGGATCACAATTCGGAAAACTTGGCCGTAAAGACAAAGACGCTTTCCGCGAAAAAACATATCAACTGAAACTCAGCAGTGGTGCTGAGCTCGAAAATTTACTCGCGAAGATTGAGCCGGTAAAAGTAAACCAGGTAATGATCACCAAAGTTACACACTCTGACATAGAGAAATTCAGACTTGATCTGAAGGTAAAAGCACTACAGGCAGCAAAGGCAAAAGCAGATGCACTTGTAAAATCGATCGGCTCAGAAATTGGCAAACCGTTAATGGTTCGCGAGTTCGAGAACTTCTATCCAATGGCTACAGAAAATGTAATGCTGCGCAGCAAAGTAAATGATGATACTGCAGGTGAATTTGCTCCGGAAGATGAAGGTACCGCCTTCAGAAAGATTACATTGCAGGCGCAGGTTACAGCACAGTTTGAGATTAAATAAGATATAGTATATAGCCTCATCCCAAACCCT
>NZ_DAIQRQ010000071.1:0-2342 GCF_036786105.1 Ohtaekwangia sp. | reverse complement strand
GGAGAGGGATTTAGGGTGAGGCTAACTATGTCTGTATAACCCCCACATTGAATTTCTCTACCGGGGCATGATTCGCAGCTTCTATACCCATGGATATAACTTTGCGCGTTTCGATCGGGTCGATCACATCATCTACCCACAGGCGTGACGCGGCATAGTAGGGACTGAGCTGGTCGTTATAGCGATCGGTAATTTCTTTGAGCAACGCTTCTTCCTCTTCCTTGCTAATCGTTTTGCCTTGTGCTTTTAATGTGCTCACGCGAATCTGTAATAATGTTTTCGCTGCAGAGGCACCACTCATTACAGCGATTTGTGCGGTAGGCCATGCAACGATCAACCGCGGATCGTATGCTTTGCCACACATCGCATAATTACCGGCTCCGTACGAGTTACCCATGATAATGGTAAATTTAGGCACAGTAGAATTGGCCATGGCGTTCACCATCTTGGCGCCATCTTTAATAATGCCGCCATGTTCGGCTTTACTGCCTACCATAAAACCGCTTACATCCTGCAGAAATACCAGCGGAATTTTTCGCTGATTACAATTCATGATAAAGCGTGCTGCTTTATCGGCTGAATCCGAGTATATAACACCGCCCATTTGCATTTCGCCTTTTTTGGTCTTTACCACTTTGCGTTGGTTGGCAATGATGCCTACGGCCCACCCATCGATGCGAGCCGTGCCGCACACCAGGCTCTTGCCATAGAGCGCTTTGTATTCATCGAACTCAGAGTCATCGACCAATCGCCTGATGATCTCTACAGTATCGTAAGGCTTCACACGGTCGATCGGCATCAGGCCATATAGCTCTTGCGGATCAAGTGCTGGTGCTTTGGGCTTTATGCGATCGAAGCCTGCTTTTTCGAAGACTCCGAACTTATCAAACAACGAACGTATATATTCGAGACACGCCTGATCACTTGGAAATTTATTATCGGTAACACCCGATATCTCGCAATGTGTTGTAGCACCGCCCAGTGTTTCGTTATCGATATCTTCACCAATAGCAGCTTTTACGAGGTAGGAACCCGCGAGAAAGATTGATCCCGTTTTATCAACGATCATCGCTTCATCTGACATGATGGGTAAATAGGCTCCGCCGGCAACACAGCTTCCCATAATGGCGGCTATTTGAATTATACCCATCGCCGACATCTTAGCGTTGTTCCTAAATTGCCGTCCGAAATGTTCTTTGTCAGGAAAGATCTCGTCTTGCATAGGCAGAAATACACCGGCGCTATCGACAAGGTACACCACGGGTAAATGATTCTCCATGGCGATTTCCTGTGCGCGAAGATTTTTCTTGGCGGTGATGGGGAACCATGCGCCCGCTTTAACAGTAGCATCGTTTGCTACTACCATGCACAGTCTTCCTTTTATATACCCGAGGCCGGCAACAACACCTCCGGAAGGGCAACCGCCTTGTTCTTTATACATGCCATCACCGGCGAATAAACCGATCTCCAGAAATTCTGATTTCTCATCGAGTAAATATTCAATGCGTTCGCGTGCTGTAAGTTTACCACGCTGGTGCTGCTCTTCAATTTTCTTTTCGCCACCGCCCAGCCGGGTCTTCTTCGCTTTTGATTGAAGTTGAAAAACGAGTTGCTTAAACTGATCTTCATTCTTGTTAAATTCCAGATCGGTCGCCATGGATTTTGATTGGTTGTATGATGGAGGAAAGATTGAAAGATTGGCTAAGATAGTCAATAGGGAAGCGTTATTCGTTAACCCGTTACATGTTAATCGTTATTACGAAAACCACGCAAGGTTACAAAAAGCCCAAAATATGCCACAAATTCCAGCCTTCCTTGTGCTGAGAATGTTGACCATAGTAAGGGGTATTGTCGCTTTATAAGGGTTTTTTGTGTCATTAGGAATAAAAGGGGCTTTTATGGTACGAATGGGGCTAAGTACTTTAAATATAAATACCTTACTGCAAACTGAAGAGTATAATTACAGTTACCAGTATAGGTATTAACCGCTTTTTTGTTAACGTCATGATGGTTGATTCAATTGGGTATTTAAATGCGGAGGCGAATGGTGAGAATATTTGATTTTGTCAAAGAATTGTATGCTTAGTAAGCCACTTTTACTTCCTCCGAAATCAACGCCCTTACTCCCTTACTATATACAGGCTGGATTTTATAGATATACGTATTGTTCGGTGAAATCATCCTATCGACAAACGACTCTACATTGCCATCCAGTGTTGCCAGAATCTTGATCGACCCGTCATTGACTTTACGATAGACGATACATTTAACAGCCGGTTGATCATTCTTCCATTGAAGTATAATCTCCTTATTCTGGCGATCTACAGAATCTTCAATGCCGG
>NZ_DAIQRQ010000070.1:3371-25150 GCF_036786105.1 Ohtaekwangia sp. | reverse complement strand
CCCCGGATACGAATAGAACCTGCATTGCCGGGAGCACCACCATTGCGCACAATGTTTACGCCAGCCATTCTTCCCTGTAGTGCCTGCTGTGCACCACCGGAAGGTATATTTTCAATGTCAGACCCTTTAATAGCAGATATAGAGCCCGTAACATCTTTCTTCTCTTGTGTACCATATCCCACCACCACAACTTCTGACAGTGTTTGCATATCGGCAATCAGTGTTACAGTTAGTGTTGTCTGGTTGTTAACGGCAACTTCCTGTGTAGTGAAGCCGATAAAACTGAACACCAGCACCGCATTACCGTCAGGCACGCTAATGGAAAATTCTCCGTTCGAATCTGTCGTTGTACCGGTGGTAGAGCCTTTTATCACTACGTTTACTCCGGGTACTGTCTCGCCGGATTCTTCACGTACTACACCTTTTACTACTATATCTTGCTGAAATATACCGGTAAAGATCAAATCCTTGCGGGCCTGCACCAGCATGGCAGTAGAAGAGCCGCCACCTTTGGTCGTAAGCGGACTGATGTGCAGTTCTGCAGGCGGAGG
Organism: Ohtaekwangia sp.; assembly: GCF_036786105.1. Classification (NCBI taxonomy): domain Bacteria; kingdom Pseudomonadati; phylum Bacteroidota; class Cytophagia; order Cytophagales; family Fulvivirgaceae; genus Ohtaekwangia; species Ohtaekwangia sp. Next base: position 24,599 of record NZ_DAIQRQ010000070.1, on the reverse strand, counting down.
AATAAGCGTGATCTGCTTCTTCCTGATCTTGTAGGTAATATTCGTACCATCTAGTACTTGCCGCAGCACTTCTTCTATATTCTCGCTGCGGATGGAAATGGTAACACTTTTGTTGATTGATTTCAGACGACTGTCATTTACAACAAAATGATAGTCCGTCTGGCGTTCAATCTCGCGGATCGCCATCTTTAGCGAAGCATCCTTCAGATTTAACTCAATCACATTGTCGGATTGATGTGCATTAGCTCGCAAGCCATTCGACAGAATGGCCAGCAGCAAGCATACGATCCATGCGAAACGGGACAGTGGTTGCCGCGAGCCTCGGGGAAGCGTTTGTTGTACTGTGTAAAAGTTTATCATATTAAGTGAGGTTTGATAGGTCGCCTTTCATACACCGATCACTCAAAGAGAATGATTGTGTTATTATCTTTTTTTGCTCTGAGCCGCGATGAAAGCTGGATAAGATCCAGCACTTCATCCAGACCTTCGTCTTCAATTGTCATACTCAGTCGCTCTCGTTTGGCCAGTCGCTCATCGATCCGGATATTTACCCGGAAGCGGTTCTCCAGCTTGGTGAGTACTTCGCTCAGCGGTGCGTTGTCAAACACAAGCCTGTCTTCTTTCCAGGCTGTAAAATTGGACGGGTCTACACGATGCATCGTTACCTTCTGCTGATCTGCATTGAACACCACTTGGTCGCCAGGCGCCATGGAGTATACTTGTTTTGCACCCGATACCTGCAACTCCACTTTGCCTTCTTCGAGCGTTGTTTTTACAGTAGGTTCGTTTTTAAAAGCTTCTACGTTAAAGCGTGTGCCTTTTACTTTAATGAAGATGTTGTCGGTCTTTACCGTAAAAGGTTTGCGGCCTTTGCGCACATCGAAAAATGCTTCACCTTTCAGCACAACATCACGCGAGGCGGTCCCAAATTCGGCCGGATATTCAAGTGTACTGTTCTGGTTCAGCCATACAATGGAACTATCCGGTAAAACAATGCGCGTGTTATTGCCCGATGCCGTGCGCACAAGGGTGTCATGGCGTACGGTGGTTCCCTTCGGGAGATTATATACCAGTAATGCCCCGGCTACAATAAACAGGCAGATCGATGCCGCTATATTGAGGGCTGTAAATACAAAGGTGCGCCTGTTGCGCATTATAATTACGTTATTATTATCAGCACCAGTGGCCACTGCCAGTTTTCTCCAGGCATCTTCCGTCATCTGGTGATTGACACGGTTGAGGGTAACAGAGCTTTGAAAGGCAGTATTTAGTTCATCAAAGTATAAACGGTGTGTTTCGTTCTCCTGTAACCAGGCTAACAGGCGCGATGCTTCTTCTTCAGAAGCCTGGCCTTCCAGAAAACGAAGAATAAGCTCCTTCATATCCTCTGGCATTTGATCTATCGGTGTCATGATAGTAATACAGGCAGCGGGAGGGAGGCCCTGACAAGGAAGGTGTTTTTTTTAGTAGCTGTGAGCCTGCTGGGATAGCTGCTGGCTGCTGGAACGATGTGCTAAAGGCTGCGATCAGCATTACTAACTTCGATACTGGCTGCTAGATATATGAAGCAGAAACGTTCTTCCGGACTTCCCGACTTCCGGACGTTGCATTTATTCTGTGGGAACAGTTCTGAAATAACTAGAGATACAATCCAACAACTACTGCCACCACCGCCAGATGCTCTCGTAGCTGCAGTCGCAATTTGGAGAGTGCCCGCGACATTTGGGTTTCTACGGTTTTGATGGAAATGTTGAGGCGTGTAGCAATCTCCTGGTATTTTAATCCTTCAAAGCGACTCAGCTCGAATATTCTCCGGCATTCCTGCGGTAAATGTTCAAGTGCCGTGTTGAAATCTTTTTCAAGGTCTTTGGCCAGTACCGTATGGTAGGAGTTTATGTTGTCGGTACTTTCCTGTACATAGAGGAACCACAGAAGTTCCGCATGCTTGGAGCGATTTTTTTTGCTCTCGAGCAAGTTGAGGCAACGATTCCTCACTGAAGTGAAGAGATAGGCATTCAGCGATTGCTTTTCATCGAGGCGATCGCGATGCTTCCATATAGTATAGAACAATTCCTGCACAACCTCTTCGGAGTCGTTGGTGTCGTGCAGGAATTTCTGTGCATAAGCATATAGCCGCGGATATAGCCTTCTGAAGAGAAGCTCCAGACTGCGAGGATCACCACGCTTTATATTCCGGATCAATTCTACATCTTCCGCTTCGGGCATCACAAGTAAAGTATTAAGAGTAAGACAGGGTTTGGGAATGCTATATAGCTCTTAGAACTTCAATGTAGCCGGTAAATATTTTTTTACCAGCGCTTCATAGTACGGGCGCAGCGCTTTCCAATCCGGCGGTGTTGGATTTTTAGAATAAAGATCGTACGGATTGAAGAGTTGTACCCACTTGAACATCTTGTGGTCGTGGTCGTCCATCAAATGATTGTAGGCATTTTCGCGATGCTGCGAATAGAAAGAGTGATAGCGCAGCATATATAGTCCAGGCTCAGGCAAATGATCTTTCATCATCTGGTATACATATTCATCGTGTCCCCACGACATGTGGACGTTGCGCAAACCGCAGTTCGGATAATATACTCCGTACTTTGTATTATATTTCGGATCGTGATGATCCGGGTTGGCATCAAAAAATTCGGAGTACACAATTTTATCGGAGTGGGCGCAACCTACCGGGAATGTATCGCCCACCACAGCCCATTGTGGTTCACCAAATAAACACAGTACTTTTCCCATATCATGGATCAACCCCACCAGCACCATCCAGTCGGGATGACCATCTCTGCGAATCGCCTCTGAAGTTTGTAACAGGTGTTGCATCTGATCAAGGTCTGTATCAGGATCGGAATCATCCACGAGCTGATTCAGAAAATCAAACGCATCCCAAATAGGCATTTCCTTTTTGTCGAAACGGAGGAAATTATTTCTTTTCTCCATTACGAAATCATACGTCTGGAAAGTATGATTGAGTTTGTAGAAATCGCGTACCGTATCGCGCTGGGGTGTTTCGTAGTTTCTGTACTCTTCTACTGTTTTTTCACTGGCAATAGCTTCCGGATCCGGATACCTGCGTAACAAATCATCCTCCCACTCATCGAGGTTTGTCAACGGATTGGTTTCAGTTTGCTGCTTCATATTTTGATTTATTTAATTTTATTCGAACGAATAAGATGTTCCTCAACGGATACATATACCGAACTTGGTGAATAATATCGGGTAGATCAACGTTTTGCGCCTTCTTATTTACGAAACCGGTTTCGAGCTGTATCGCTTTTATTCGTATATTATATATTTAAATCCTGCAGGTTACATGAGTGTTACCATTAAGAAAATTGCGAAAGATCTGCAACTGGCGGTTTCTACAGTTTCAAAGGCATTAAGCGATAGTCATGAAATCAGCGCGGAAACAAAGGCGCGTGTATTCGAATATGCGGCCAGGCTCGATTATATACCTAATCCGTATGCCAGCAGCCTCAAGAAAGGAAAGAGTAAAAATATAGCCGTGATATTACCGGAGGTAGCCGATAGTTTCTTTTCCGCGGCCATTAACGGCATAGAAGCCGTGGCGCAGGAGAAGGGATATCACACTATGGTATATCTCACGCATGAAGATATAAAACGCGAGCAGTCTATCGTGCGCGAGTGCCGCAATGGGCGCGTAGACGGTGTGCTTATCTCGGTAGTAGCGGGTGACTCGCTGCATGAGCACCTGCGCGATCTATATACCAACGAAGTGCCACTCGTATTCTTTGACCGCGTGTGCGAACCGATAGAAACAGCACGCGTAGTAACAGACGACCATCATTCAGGATATATAGCCACAAAACATCTCATCGAGCAAGGCTGCAGGAAAATTGCATTTCTTACCATGCCAGGCGACCTGGCCATTACCCATCATCGGCAGCAGGGTTACGAACAAGCTTTACGCGAAAACGGTATTGAGATTCGTGTACTCTACGGCACCGATCGTGAAGAAGAGAACCTCGCTATGATTCGCGAGGTTCTTCAATCTGCAGATCGCCCGGATGGTATAATCGGCTCAATCGAGAAGCTTGCCCTGCAGGTATATACCACATGTCACGCTATAGCTGTAAATATACCCCGCGATGTAAAGGTTATAGCATTCTCACACTTACAGATCGCAGCCCTGCTCAATCCACCACTCACCACCATTACACAACCTGCCTATGAAATGGGCAAAACAGCTGCCACCCTTCTTTTTCGCGCACTGGAGAAGAAGCAGGATGTAAAACATGAACACATCATTATTCCATCTGTACTTGTGGCCCGTGCCTCTACAGAAGTATTATAATCTGCGTTTATCTGCGAGAAATTACTTTGTCTTCTATTTTAAGACCTTCTATTCTGTTGAACTCTCTTTCGTTGTTTGAAACCAAGGTGTAGTTCAGACTTTTGGTATGAGCAGCAATTAAAAGATCGAGCGGGCCTATTGGTACTCCTTTTCTTTCGAGTTCACTTCTGATGATCCCATACTCAACTGCAGTAGCGTTATCGAAATTTAAATGGAAAGCGGAGCGAGGAAGTGTGTTAAGGCTAACTGATTTTTCTCTGGTTGTGTGCTCTTGCGAACACCATATTCCAGTTCAGCAACGGTTACGGAAGATACAACTAATTGTTCTGGTGGTATTTTTCTGTAATCTGTTGAGAACAGATTCGGGCTTCTTTTTTATAATGTAAATGCAAATGTTGGTATCGAGAATGTAAGTCATTAATCAAACGATTCTCTTGATTGGTCTGCGGATTGACTACGTTCGTTCATGAAGTCGGACGAAAACTGGCCAAGTTTTTTTCTCCAGTTATTCCATGTCTGGGTAGACATAGTCTTTCCCGACTCTTTTGTTTGACGCAATACTTGCTGTAGCAGAGAAAACACTTCGTCAAGCAAGCTGTCCGGTAATTTGTCTACCTCTCATTTAAGCTCTTCTTTCGTAATCATACTGCAACTTAAGAATTAGTTCCTGAATCCTTTGCATTTACCTACGCCATCAGCGCAATCTGCGGCATATAATTCTTGTCCGCAGATTATGCTGATTTGGGGCGTGTGTTTTTATTTCTTCACGGTGAAAGTATACGTCAGCTTTTCATCCTGCGAGTTGCCTCCGAGGAATACAGTATATTTTCCGGGAACAACTTCCCATGCGTTGCTTTTAAGATTCCATTTCTGAAGATCAGCTATGGAAATGTTTAGTGAAACGTCTTCTTTATTACCCGCAGCTACATGCACTCTTTTGAATTGCTTCAATTCCTTCAGCGGCATGCGTTCTCCTGAAGGATACTTGATATAGGCCTGCACGACTTCATCACCATCCATCGCACCGGTGTTTTTGATCGTAGCTGTAAACGAAACTATATCTGTCGATTTATATACTTCTTTTGGCTTCTGCTTCCACTCGTATGCAAATTGAGTATAGCTAAGGCCGAAGCCAAACGGATATTGTACCTTGCCAGTAAAGTAACGATAGGTGCGACCTTTGGTAGCATAGCTATCGTAAGCGGGCAAATCATCAAACGAATTATAGAATGTCACCGGAAGCCTCCCCGAAGGAGAAACTTTCCCGAAAAGTATATCAGCCAACGCATTGCCACCTTGTTCTCCGGAATACCACGCCAATACCACGGCATCGGCATAGGGTGCAATGGCATTGATGTCTACAGCGCTGCCTGCAGTAATTACAGCAATAATCGGCTTGTTGTGTTTTTTGCGTAACGCTTTCAAAAATACAAGGTGGCTTGCCGGTATGCTCAAGTCAGCTTTATCACCACCATGGGCTGCCAGGAATGCATCACCCTCTTCACCTTCTGACACGGGAGTTAATCCTAATACAGCAATGGTTACATCGCTGGTTTCCGATGCCCACAATCCACCGAAATGTACCGAGTCAACATCGTTGCAGCCAAGGTCGTATTGTACAGCGGTGGCAGGGCCCGCTGCCCGGGTGATACCTTCCACGAACGTAACGGTATTGGAAGATACACCATGGTAATTTCCAAGCAGTGCATCCAGCGATGCAGCATTCGCACCGGTTACTAATATGCTTCCATATTTGTTGGCGCTTAGCGGGAGTATATTTTTGTCATTCTTCAATAACACCATGCTCTGTTGTGCTGCCAAACGTGCCTGCTCGATGTTGTGTGCGTTGTGAACGCTTTCTGCACCGAGTGAATGGTAGGGCACCAATGCGGGGTCGTCATAAAAACCAAGCTTGAACTGTGTGCGCAGCGAAGGGATCAATGCCTGTTCAATTTCTTTTTCGGTGATCAGCTTTTGCTGCACCGCTTTCAGCAGGTCATCCTGTAACATATTCGAGCAATCCATGTTTACACCAACCTTCACAGCTGCCGCTGCCACATGCACAGCATCCGGCATTACCTTATGCCGTCTCCAGATATCTTCCAGTGCCCAGCAGTCGGTTACTACGTGACCTTTGAATTTCCATTCTTCACGCAGAATTTTATGCAGCAGGGTATTGCCTGTGCAGCAAGGCTCATCATTCACACGGTTATACCCGCACATTACGGATTCTACTCCGCCATTTACCAGTTCATGAAACGCATAGAGATAGGTTTCGCGCAGGTCTTTCTCATCAACAATGGCATTGAAGGTATGGCGATTGGCTTCCGGCCCACTGTGCACGGCAAAGTGTTTGGCACAGGCGGATGTCTTCAGATAATGCGGATCATTTCCCTGCAAACCCTTCACAAACGCTTTTCCCATCCTTGAGGTAAGGTATGGATCTTCACCATAGGTTTCCTGGCCACGGCCCCAGCGCGGGTCGCGAAAAATGTTGATGTTGGGCGACCAGAAGGTAAGGCCCATATACTGTATTCTTCGATCCTGTTTCACAGCCAGATTATACTTGGCACGTGCTTCCGTGGAAATCACATCAGCAATGTTTTGTTGCAGCTCATCATTGAAGGTGGCAGCCAGGGCAATAGCCTGCGGAAATACGGTTGCTTCGCCTGCGCGTGCCACACCGTGCAACGCTTCATTCCACCAGTTATACACTGGTATGCCCAGTCGTGGCACACCTTTGCTGTTATAGCCAAGCAATTGTATTTTCTCTTCCAGCGTAAGCTGTTTCAAAAGATCAGTCACACGCTCATCAACAGGCAGGTGAGTGTCCTGGTAAGGCGTTCGTGTTTGGCTGTGCGCCGAAAACACGGAAACGATGAGCATGAATATAGCGACAGACGAAACGATGGTGCGAAAAAGGCGCATATAAGTAGTTTTTAAAATTCAGGCTTCAAATATTGGGAGTAAATCCTTTCGGAGAACCATGCTGACAAGAATAATTTTTACAAGGTGAAGTGCGAAATGTTTGTTATGGAAGGGTAGAATATCCGCTTCGCATCGTTTATCTTATAACCTACATTGGCTGCTTAATCTTTAATGTGATGAGACTCATAAGATAAATGGGGTATGTTATTACCATTGTTAGATTTATAAGATTGATCGTTTCAGAATAGATGAATTACAGGAATTATTCCGCAGCAGATTTTGCTTTGGACAACCATTTTCAGAAGTGGATATTAAACCCTGATGAAGAGACTTCCAGGTTTTGGATGGACTGGCTGCATGATAACCCGCATATGAAGGCGGAAGTTGAAGAGGCAACTGCTTTGATGAAACTGTCTGGCCTTGCGTCCGATGCGGCGGCAAATACCGCATTTCTGGATGTTTGGGAAAAATTAAAGGACAATGCAGAACAGCAGGAAACTGTATTACATAGCGCAACAAAACGCAAATACATGCCCTGGGTAGCAGCACTGGTGGCCTGCTTGGCCGTGGTGGCGGTATATCTTGTTGTTATTTCAGAAAAACCGGTGGCTGTATATACAACCGCCTATGGCGAAGTGAAAGAATATATATTGCCGGATGGATCGAGTGCTACACTGAATGCAAATTCAAAACTGATATGCGAAGGAGATTGGGTGAGCGAACGAAAGGTAACACTGGAAGGTGAAGCCTTCTTCCAGGTAAAGAAAACTGCCGACCGTAAAACTTTTACCGTAAAGACACAGGATGATGTTACGGTGAAAGTTTTGGGAACAAAATTTAACGTGAATGCGCGCCATAATCATCCGGTTGTTTATTTGCAGGAGGGCAAAATTGCTTTCAGTGCTAAACAGAAAGAAGTAGTTCTTGAACCAGGCGATCTGGCAACAATGGATGGTACCGGGCAGAACATCTACATAACACATCACGCCGAAGATTCGGCAGCAGGCGAACTTGCATGGAGAAGTAACTTCTTTGTATATAATGACGCACCGCTCTCTTTAATTGCGCGTCACCTGGAAGACAATTTCGGACTGGACGTTGTGCTTACGGATTCTTCACTGTGTAATAAGCGGGTTACGTTTAAAACTACCCAAAAAAGGATTAGTATTTTGCTTGAAATAATAGCCCAAACACTCGATGTAACCGTTGAGCAAAATAAAAATCAAATCATTATAAGCCCTCGTACTCGTGATTGATTACTTTTATGGCTACTGGCTTCCCCCAACAAAGCCCAAACCCCGGGGGTAACCGATTATATACCCATGAACCACCATTCCCAAAGAGTGATAAAAGCATACAGTGCTTTTGTCGCATGCTTTTGCATGGTAGGGTGTGTTTATGCACAAGACGCAGCGTTTCAGGAACGCACGCATAAAAGGAAGTTAACCAACTCAAGTCACCCTTCCCGGTTAGTCAGTAAGCCGGTCCCGCTCATTGATGCACTGCACAGTCTCGAGGCGCGCAAGCATGTAAGCTTTGCTTACCAGAGAGATTTTCTGGAAGGAAAAACAGTTATATATAATCCCGATGAAATAACGGACCTGGAAGCATATCTTACCCAGGTGCTTACGCCGCTGCACCTTGCATTCAAAAAAGTAGAAGGTACAGATGATCTGATATATGTGATCTATCCGCAACGGGAAAAGCAACCCGATGCCATCACAAAGATTGTGAAAAAGAAATTTTCCGGCCGGGTTATCAACGAGCGTGGTGAAGGAATATTGGGTGTGAATGTATTTCAGAAAGCGCAAGGCACCGGAGTAATTACTGATGAAAATGGAAATTATACCATCGAGCTTCTTCCACAAGATCAAAATATACTCGTCTTCTCACACATTGGGTATCAGGTAAAGGAGGCATCTGCGCAAGACCCGTTGGCAACCGAAGTTATGTTGGTTGAAAATACTGCACAGCTCTCGGAGGTGGTTGTTACCGCGCTGGGTATAAGCCGTAATCAAAAGGCGCTGGGATATTCGGTAAGCACCATTGGTTCTTCACAGATTACACAGGCGGGCAATACAAATTTTGCCTCAGCTTTATATGGCAAAGCTTCCGGAGTAAGAATACGCACAGCACCGGGCGGTGCCACCAGCGCTGTTACCGTGCAGGTGCGGGGTTTAAATTCACTGAACTACAATGCTCAGCCGCTATATATTATTGATGGTGTAGTGATGCGCGATGGCAATGAGAAAGGTGCTGCCGGTGTAAACAACACCGATTACTTTACCGATTCCCGCATTCGGGGAAATGGTATACTGGATATAAATCCGGCCGATATCGAAACTGTATCGGTACTCAAGGGTGCCGGTGCAACCGCATTATACGGATCGGACGCTGCGAACGGTGTGGTGGTAATCACTACAAAGAAGGGCGATAAAAAAGCCGGCCTGGGAGTTGATATAAACTATACGGTTAGTGCAGAGCAGGTTGCTTTCACACCTCACTTCCAGAATATATATGGCCCCGGCTTTGATCGCGACAGGAATATATCCCTCGGTGCCGATGCAGCGGGCTGGGTTCCGGTAGATACAGACAACGATGGTGTAGCCGATACAAAGCGACCGTTGTTTGAATCGTATGCACAATTCGGCCCAAAAATGGATGGTCAATCCGTAATGTGGTGGGATGGCAAAATGCACAGCTACTCCACGCATCCGAATAACTATAAAGATTTTTACCGCACGGGGTATAACGCTATGTTTAATGCTTCTGTGAGCGATAAGTTTGAGAAGTATGCGTATCGCGTTTCATATTCACGAAACGATTATGAAGGTATACAGGTAGGAGGAAGACTCCAGCGCAATACGGTTAACCTGAATAATTATATCAAGATCAGCAATCGCCTTACGGCTGATGTGGTGTTGAACTATACCAATAGCTTAGTGCATAATCGTCCGTTGAAGATCAATCGTATCACCGGAAGCTGGGATGGTTTCTTCAGTCGGGCGGAAGACATGAAGCTGTTCTTTGAGAAATATAAAACAACGAAAGGGTATAAATGGGTGCCGTACGATCAGGCTCAGCGCGATCCGCAGGAGGCACTGCACTACGTTACACCGCGGGGCTTTGAAGTGATGAACTTTCTGTGGAAGCAGCTTCGCGATAGTGAAGACGAGCGGCAAAACCGGTTGATCTCGAGTGTTACGCTACATTACCAGTTTAATAACAATCTGTCGTTTCGTGGAAAGATAGGTAACGACTTTACCAGCCTGTCTACCAAAGCCAAAGGCCATAGCGAATATCCCAGTGCGTTTAATGTGAATAGCAGTACCGGTTCGTATAGCGTTTCCAGCGGACGCTATTCTATCTTTTATACCGATGCCTTGCTTACCTATACAAAAGCACTCTCCAGCGATTTTTCACTCACTGCCAATGGAGGGTTCCAGCTGCGCGATGAACAATACCGCGATCAGGTAACGGCCACCGGCAGCGGACTGGTCGTAGAGAACTGGTTTAGTTTGAATAATTCGTATAGTGCCAGCAAACTGGCAACAGAAACACAATCATTGATTCTCAAGTATGCTTTTCTGGGGTTAATCAATGCTAACTATAAAGATTATTTGTTCTTCGAAGCAACTGCGCGACAAGAGTATTCTTCCACGTTGGCACCGGGGAAGAACAGTTATTTCTACCCATCGGTAAACAGCGGATTTGTTTTTTCTGAAGTAATGAATTTGCCACAGGCTATATCGTATGCCAAACTGCGTGCTTCTTATGGTGTAGTAGGGAATGCACCGCCGGTATATGAGGCGAATATACTGTACGATCTTTCGGCACTTCAAACCAGCAACGGCTCTGTAATAGCCGCTACAGCACAGGGAAGTTTATATGGGAATAATAATATTCGCCCGGAGAATAAATATGAAACAGAGTTCGGTGTTGAAACCAAATGGTTTGAAAACAAGATTGGTGTTGACCTTACCTATTATTCCAGCAAGATCAGGAACCAGATATTAAAGAAAGATCTGCCCTCGAGTGTAGGCGCCAGTAAAATATTAACCAATATAGGTGAGCTGCGCAATAGTGGATGGGAGCTCGGTATAAATACAACGTTGGCTACGGGTAAATTTTCATGGAGCACAGCATGGAATGTGGCTGTAAATTCTTCCAGGGTATATTCGCTGGGAGACGGAGTTGACAAGATGGTGTTTCGTGATATGGAGGGAAGCTCCATTCAGGTTGTTGCCGAACGCGGACAATCAATCGGCAATATTTATGTATATCCACGCAAAACTGATGCGCAAGGAAATTTTGTAATCAATGATAAAGGGCTTTACATCATCGATAAAACCCGCTATGTAAAAGCCGGCAACATGCTGCCCAAAGTTACCGGCGGGTTTATGAATACATTCCGTTTCAAAAATATAAGCCTCGATGTTGCTGTTGACTATAGCCTGGGTGGAAAAATTATTTCAGCTCCGCTGAAATACGGAATGGGATCTGGTATGTATAAAAGCACACTACAATATAGAACAGCAGAAACAGGCGGATTGCCCTACTATATAAATGGCAACGGAGCCAAGGTGCTGTTGAGCAGTCAGGACATGATTGCCCCGGATGGCGGGCAGGTATATCATGATGGTGTCGTATTGAAAGGCGTTACGGAGAGTGGCACACCTAACTCTACGGTGATTGATGCTGCTACCTATTACCTCAATACTTTCGATTGGGGAAGCAATAGCTGGAATGAAGCCGGTGCTATCTATAACAATAGCTATGTAAAGATGCGCGAAGTAGTGTTGAGCTATAGCCTTCCGTTAAAGGCAACAAATAAATTACATTTTCAAAGCATACGGGTCTCCCTTATTGGTCGCAATCTTTTTTATATCTGGAGAACGTTGGAAAACCTCGATCCTGAATCAACGATTGGAACAAACTGGCTTAACCAGGGCATTGATGAAGGTTCCAACGCTGCCACGAGAAGTTATGGATTTTCAGTTAACATGAGTTTCTAACAGCAAAAAAGAGTATGAGGGTAAGAGGCAGTCGGGTATATATAGTTTCTTTGCTGATCGCAGCCACGATCATGAACGCCTGCCGGCACGAACTGGATGAACGTTATCTGAATCCAGACCGTACCTCCCATGCAACCATTGATCAGTTCTTCACCGAGATGTTGAATAACAACCGAGTAAGGCCATCATATTGGGAGGTAAGCACATTTATAAACTGGCATATCGGTATATATACACAATCAGTCGGGTATCTGAATACGGAGTCGGTATATCAGCAGAACGAAGCCTATATCAGTAACTATTGGGACGACTTTTACAGGCCAGGACCGAATGGCTCGGGTGTTATGGCCCAGTATCGTGAGATTGAAAAAGAGTACGCAGCGCTATCGGCTGATGAGCAGAAAGAGATGGAAATTTTTGTGCAGGCAGCAAGAGTCGTTTTATATGAAGAGACTATAAAGATGGTGGATCTCTGGGGTGATATACCCTTCAGCGAAGCGGGCATGTTGAATAAAAAAGGCGAAGTGATTTACCCGGTGTACGATAACAGTAAAGATGTATATGACGCTATGCTAAGCGGACTTCAGGATGCCGCTGAATATTTTTCCACCGCTACTCCTTCTACACTCACGCAGTCGCTCTTTTCCAGGCAGGATATACTGCTGACCGGAAATATCAGGCAATGGCAGCGCTATGCCAACTCGCTGCGCCTTCGCCTGCTCATGCGTATCTCGTTTATGGATGAAGCACGTGCGAAGCAGGAAGTACAGATGATGTTAAGTGATCCATCGGCCTATCCGTTACTGGGAGATGATAATGCATCCTATTCCCCTGCAGAAGATGATATACTGCTACAACCGCTGACGAACTATACTGATGATTTGCATGGTGCCTTCTCCGACTGGACAAACTATCCGGCTCCTTATTACATGCTCGAACATGTATTGAAGCCGGTAAACGACCTCCGCATTCCTGTTCTGTTTGATAAGTACGGACAAACGATGAACGGCACTTTTATTCCCAACGCAGAATACAATGGTATGCCGGTAAATGAGTCAGGCACGGCACAACAACTTAGTTTGGAAGACTATGCTATACTTGATTCTGTTACATTTCTTTATAACTCCAAATTGCCCGGTGTGGTTATGACGGTATCGGAAGTTGGGTTTTTGAAAGCTGAAGCGTATGAACGATGGGGTGGAGGCGATGCACAGAAAGTGTATGCGCAGGCAGTAGAAAACTCGGTCGATTTCTATTATTATTTAAATAATCTGAATCAGGCTTCCGGTAAATTGCTTGCACCCCCGGCTGAACCGGTAAAAGAGGCCTTCATCAATTTCGTTATTATACCTAAATATACCGGTACTACCGATGAAAAATTAGCCGCCATAGCAACACAAAAATGGCTTCACCTCGGTTTTATGCAGGCTATAGAGAGTTGGGCTGAATTGAGAAGAACCGGTTATCCACAATTATATTTTTATCCCTCCCAGCTTGCGGGATATGAGTTACCTCCTTTACGGCTTTTATACCCTGCCAGCGAAAAAACTTTCAATAGCAATTATGCTTCTGTTGCCGCTAAAGATTTTCGTAACAGCAAGATTTTCTGGGATATACACTAGCCTGAATACGGAGATTACTAGAATATAATTTCGTTTGTGTATATTTTGTGCGTTTTGTTTTCCGTGGTTTGACATCAATATAAAATTTTTTTTGGTTGTAGACGATTAGATTCAGGGGAATGGGCCGTTTAAGAGGAAACCACTAAAAAGAATGGATCATTGTTATAATAATTCATTTCTATTACCCTATGATGGTATGCAAAGACGGATGCTGTACCAGGCATACCGTCACAATCGTGTTTATACTTCTTCTGCTTTACAATTCCTGCAAAATAAAGAGTCTATAATCATTACCCTGGTGCGACTGGTCTCCTTCGCTCTGACGACCGCTGTAGCGTTTTTGAAAATTTGGTTTGGGTTAACGCTGATTTCAATACATACAAATGTGTCGCACCGGGTTAATGAAATCCCTCTCGAAGTTTTTTTATTTTTCATCCTTTTAAATTTTAATCAAAATAACCTATGATGAAACATCTACTAAAAGGGATAAGACCGCTTATGGTTTTTATCTTCTGTTTTTGCTTTGCGTATGCCGCGCGGAGTCAGAGTGCAACGGTCAATGGTACGGTAACTTCAAAGAGTGACGGAGCTCCATTACCGGGAGTAAATGTGACGGTAAAGGGAACAACGATCGGAACTTCAACAGACTCAGATGGAAAATATACTATTAATGCGAGTGGCTCTGCTACGCTCGTTTTTTCCTTTATAGGTTACGCACCTCAGGAAGTACCTGTTAATAATCAGACTGCAGTTGACGTGGTGTTAGAAGAGGATATATCTCAGCTTGGTGAGGTGGTAGTTACAGCTTTTGGTTTGGAGCGGGAGAAGAAAGCATTAACCTATTCAGCGCAGAAAATTTCAACTGACGAATTTTCGGAAGCACGTTCTCTGAACGTGGCGAACTCTTTGTCGGGAAAGGTCGCAGGGCTTAGCTTTTCAACAACCGGAAATGGTGTGGGTAGCTCATCGAGAATTACGCTTAGAGGTAACCGCTCGCTGACCGGAAACAATCAGCCGCTTTTCGTAATTGATGGTGTGCCAATGGATAACAATGTGGCTTCTACACCGTCAACAGATATTGGGGGAACTACCAGCTTCAATGGTATATCAAGTATCAACCCTGAGGACATCGCTTCTATTTCTGTATTGAAAGGACCCTCTGCAGCTGCGCTATATGGAACACGTGCCAGCAATGGCGTTATTATTATAACCACTAAGAAGGGTGCAGCGGGACAGACTAATATATCAGTTTCTTCAAACCTGATGTTCTCAAAGGCCTATAACTTGCTGAATCTTCAAAATAAATACGGACAAGGCAGTGGCGGAGTATATGATCCTACATCCAGGAGTAGCTGGGGACCGGAAATGGTTGGTCAGGAAGTAGCAGCATGGCAGCTTTCATTTAATCCTAAATACGCGGGGCCGGCTACTTACGCACTTACTCCGCAGCCAAACAATGGCATGGACTTCTTCAGAACCGGGTATAACTGGGCAAAGACCATTTCCGCATCAACGGGAAGCCAGACTACCCAGGCATATTTTTCCTATACCAACACCAATTCACAAGGTATAGTACCGGGAAACAAATTGAACAGACATAACCTGAATTTGCGAATTACCAGTGATCTTAGCAGTAAGTTGAAACTGGATGTAAAGACGAACTATATCTATCAACAGATCGACAACGCGCTGAATACCGGTGAAGGATCGATAGGCGAAGGGGCATATACAATGCCGAGAAGTATGCAATACAGCCAATACAAGCAATACCAATATATAGATGATGCAGGGCAGATTCAGTATAATTGGCCGAATCCAAAATCTATAAACGGAGTAATGGAGAATCCGGCATGGCTTGCACACAGAAACCTGAGAACAGATGAGCAAAACAGATTTATAGGATTTGCATCATTGAAGTATAATTTTACAGATGCCCTCAGCTTGCAGGTGCGCTCCGGACTTGATCAATCAGCAATTTCAACAGATGTTTCCAGGTATGCTTCAGTGTCAGTAATTGCTAATGATTTCGGAAGCTATTCACAATCAAAAGGAACTACCCGTGAGCTGAACTCAGACTTCCTTTTGGCTTACAATAAAAAGTTTGGAGACTTCTCTGTTAATATAAGTGCCGGTGGTAACTCCCTGATGCAAAAACGATCTACGCTAACTTCAGGGGGTACGTTGAGTAAGAGAAACTTTTTTGCGATAAGCAACCTCTCTACGTCTACCACAACTTCTGATCCTTATAATAAGCGAATCAACTCATTTTATGGTTTTGCTCAGGTAGGCTATAAAGATGTTTTATTCCTGGATGTTACCGGTCGCAATGACTGGTCTTCAGCTTTGCCTGCAAATAACAGATCTTATTTCTATCCATCAGTAGGTCTTTCAGGGGTGTTGACGGATATGCTTAACGTTGAGTCTGGAATACTGACTTATTTAAAAGTAAGGGCATCACATGCTTCTGTGGGTAATGACACAGATCCTTATCGATTAAGTCAACAGCTTTTTTACTACGGCATCGATGGTGGTGTAGTACAATCATCCACCGTACTCAATAACCCGAATCTTAAGCCGGAAATCTCCAGCTCAAACGAGCTGGGAATAGATTCCAGGTTTTTCAACAACCGAATCGGGTTAGATGTTACTTTGTACGAGACCAAAACCAAGAACCAGATTTTTACTATAAACGTACCGGAACCTTCCGGGGCTGGCACGCAGGTAGTGAACGGTGGTTCCATTCGGAACAGGGGTATAGAAGTAATACTTAATGCAAATGTTATCCAAACCGATGCTTTCAAATGGGATGTAACTGTCAACTACTCAAGTTACAGAACGAAGGTACTTAGCATCATGGAAGGGCGTAACGACCTGTCGATCACTACAGGCTATGAGCGATTGGCTCAAACGCTTATCAAAAAAGGAGGAGGCTATGGAGACCTTTATATCAGAGGCTTTAATCGCACAAGCGATGGACAGATTCTGGTTAACGGGACCACAGGTATGCCGGAATTCACCTCAGGCTTTGATAAAAAAGCAGGTAACTTCAATCCGAGCTGGTTGGGTGGTATACAAAACAAGTTGTCTTACAAAGATTTTTCTCTTAGCTTTCTGATTGATGCAAGAATCGGAGGTAAAGTTATCTCCTATACCCAGGCAAAACTGGCTGGAGTAGGAGCAAGTGATATTACCCTTAATGGACGAACAGATGGTTTTGTAGTAAATGGCGTTGTTGCTACCCGTGACGCAGACGGAAATATTATCTCGACCACACCGAACACAACTTCAATCAAAGCAGAAACGTATTGGACGCAGGTAGCAAGCCGTGATCCAAGCTCCGCTGAAGATTTTGTCTTTAGTGCAACCAATATCCGGTTGAGAGAATTGGTTTTCGGGTATTCCGTACCGAAGAAAATTTTAGGAGATGGCCCATTCACAGGAGTGAACTTCTCGATTGTAGGAAGAAACCTGTTCTTCCTCATGAACAAGGCCAAGTACTTCGATCCTGAACAGGGCGTAGGCGTAGGGAACCTTCAAGGGATAGAATCATTCAACATTCCTACTACAAGAGACATTGGATTTAATGTGAAAGTAAATTTTTAAAGGAAAGTAGCGATGAAAAAATATAGTATAAAATATATCACACTGGCGATTTTGTTATTGTCAGTGAGCTGTACCAAGGATTTTGATGAAATTAATACCAATCCGAATACCCTTACAGCAGATCAACTGGATGCGACTATGGCAGGGCCGTCATTTGCCAACGCTTTATACAAAGGAATTGGTAATGCCTCATGGTCTCTTCCTGGAGACGACTATGGTACTTACGGATTGAGTACGATGCTCCATTCAATGGTTTTTTCTCATTATTTTTCTTCAGGCGATCCAACCTGGAAAACTGAAAGAAATGGAATTAATGATGGATGGAGAAGCCGCGGTTGGACCAGATTTTATACGCTTGCGGTACCTTCTTTGAGAAATGCATATACAGCATCACAAGGAAATGCTGAAGCATTAGCCATTCTTGATATTTGGAAAGTGTTCATGTTTCATAGATTCACCGATTCATGGGGGCCTGTGCCTTATTCCCAAGCTGGATTTGGTGGTGCATCGGTACCGTATGATTCCCAGGAGTCCATGTATGCGGACTTTTTCAAATTACTGGAAGCAGCAAATGCTACTTTGGGTGCTTCTTCGCAAACTACAGTAGCTATTTTTGGAAGCTACGACAGAGTATACGGAGGGAATATTGAAAAGTGGCGGAGATTTGGTAATTCACTCAGACTGCGCCTTGCATTGAGAATATCTGATGTGAATGCTTCTACCGCTAAAACTCAGGCAGAAGCTGCCGTAGCTGCGGGTGTTATCGAGTCTAATGATGGAAGCGCTTACTTTGCCACAACCAAAGATGCATATAACGACTTTGTTGATGTAGCGCGCTATTGGGGATTTTATATGTCGGCCGATATGGAAAGTATCCTGAAGGGATATAACGATCCCAGGCTTTCAATATGGTTTGCTGTTAACAAAGATGGAAACTTCATAGGCCAGCCAAATGGAGGCGGAACGCAACGTGACTGGAGTGAGGATATCTTAAGTCAGACAAATCAAACCACTACATTTGGGAATCCTGAAACAAAGCCGATCGAAATTATGATGGCATCTGAGACCTACTTCAATCTCGCAGAAGGTGTTCTGAACGGATGGAATATGGGTGGAGGAACAGCACAGTCTAATTATGAAAAAGGTGTCCGCTTATCTTTGCAGCAATGGGGAGTTACGGATAATAGTGAAATTGATGCCTATATTGCCGGAAATACTACAGCAGTAGAGCCGACTTTAGTTAATGAATATGCAGCTGCTGGTCTTAGCACCACTCCTCCGGTTGATGTGCCTGTATCCTGGGCAGACACTGAGAATGAACAAAGAAAACAGATAGCAGTTCAGAAGTACCTCGGACTTTTTCCGGAATCATGGGAAGCCTGGTCTGACCTGAGAAGAACAGATGCAAATATCTTGTATCCTTTATTGCAAACAGAAAATTCTGCTGTTGGAAGAGGAGTTATGAAAAGACTCACTTATGTTCCTAATGAATACAGTACAAATACCGATGCTGTTGATGCAGCCGTAAGCACAATTGCAGGAGGACAGGATGTAGGCAGTGCGAAAGTTTGGTGGGACGTTAATTAAAATATATAGAACTGGATAAAAAGTCCGCCTCAAGCTTTTGAGGCGGACTTTTTTTGTTTTTAGAGATAAGTAAAAAAGTAACGACTGCCACAGATTATAATCCAGGTATATATCCAATAGGCTCGTTGTAAGACTACCGAACTATACTGAAGCTAATCTTCACGTAAGATTTTCTGATCCTGCGTAGAAATAATGCATAATTTGCTGCATTTGCCAATATTTCAAGGAAATAGGTGCGCACACGGTAACTGGTCGATAGTGTAAGAATATCGATGTATTTACAAATTATCTTTAATTGTTGTGCCTTTAATTTACGCCTAGTTAGTACGTTATACCTAATTCTTCCCTGTTGGTGAAATCTTTACTGTTGACTGTGTATTGCATAGCAGCCTGCTCGATCGCGTATGCCCAGAACCTGGAGTCGATCGGCAAGCAGAACCCGCTATCCATTTCAGGAGGTGTTTCCCTGAACCAGATTGTATACGGTGTGCATGGTATTGAATCCAGACGCGATCCTTACTCTTATTATGCATCCGGCAATATTAACTTCTCTCTATACGGCTGGAACTGCCCGTTGAGCTTCTCAGTCTCCAATCAGAATACATCTTTCCAGCAGCCTTTCAATCAATATAGTTTGCATCCAACCTATAAATGGATTACCGGTCATGCCGGCTATACCAGCATGACGTTCTCTCCCTACACTGTAAATGGCCATATATTTCTGGGTGGAGGCGTTGATCTTGCCCCGGAAGGTAAATTTAAATTCAGTGCTCTTTATGGACGCTTTCTAAAAGCCGTGGAACCCGATAGCACACGAGAAAACGCCGTAACGCCTGCTTTCAAACGGATGGGCTATGGGTTTAAAGCCAGCTATGGTGACGGCAGTAGTTTCGTGGATATTATAACTTTCCACGCTCAGGATGAAATTAATTCGATTCGATATGTACCTGAGAACGAAGGTATACTGCCACAAGAGAACCTTGTAATGAGTATAGCTGCAGGAAAATCACTGTTTGAACATTTTCTTGTAAAGGCTGAACTGGCCGCCAGTGCGCTCTCGCGCGACACACGTGCTGCAGAAGCAGATGAAAATCATCCATTGGCAAAAGCGAAGCTGTTGTATACACCCCGCATCTCATCCTCTTATTATAAAGCCTTTAAAACATCACTCAACTATCAGCAGGATGGCTATACATTGGGTGTTGCCTACGAGCGCATCGACCCGCAGTATAGAACACTGGGTGCCTACTACTTTAACAACGACCTTGAGAATATAACGGCCAATGGTGCCGTAGCGATTTTACAAGGCAAGATGAATGTAGCCGTAAGTGCCGGTACACAACATGATAACCTCGACAAGAGTAAGATCAGCACCATGCGCAGGGCGGTGGGATCAGTCAACATAGGCTATGCACCTACACAGAAAGTAAATCTGGGTGCATCATACTCCAACTTTCAAACTTATACCAACATCCGCTCGCAGTTTGTGAATGTAAACCAGCTTACACCTTACGATAATCTTGATACACTGAATTATACCCAGATATCGCAGAATGCCACCCTTACCGGTATGTATATGTTTGGCAAGAATGAGAACAAGCGTCAGACGCTGAACTGCAACCTTACCTTTCAGGATGCTGCCGATAAGCAAAGTCAGGTGAAACAGAATTCAGGAGTGCAATTCTATAACATCAACACAGCGTATGCACTTAATATAGTGCCGCGCAACCTGATGCTCTCTGCATCTTTTAATGCAACGCTGAATAAAGGCGCAAATGTAGATTCCAAAACCGTGGGGCCTACAGTAGCGGTAAGCAAATCGTTTTTTGAGAAGAAACTTCGAACAACATTATCGTCATCCTATAACAGCACGTTTGCCAATTCGGAACGGATAAGTACTGTAATTAACGGACGACTGAACGGAAGTATATCTGTACAAAAGAAACATAATCTGAACCTGAGCCTGGTAGTTGTGAACCGAAGTACGAATAAAGAGGGTGCTGCTCAGGCTTTTACCGAGTTTACCGGAACGTTGGGGTATAGCTACTCATTCGGTATTCGTTAAAGTTTAAGATTTAAGGTTCAAAGTTTAAAGTTCAAGGTTTAAAGTTCAAGGTTTAAAGTTCAAAGTTTAAAGTTCAAAGTT
>NZ_DAIQRQ010000070.1:0-3271 GCF_036786105.1 Ohtaekwangia sp. | reverse complement strand
GTTTAAAGTTCAAAGTTTAAAGTTCAAAGTTCAAGGTTTTAAAGTTGGGTGTTATGGCATCAATCAGATCATTTGAGGAGATAGAGGCGTGGCAGAAAGCCAGGGTTTTGGCCGATAGGATTTATGCATTGAGTTTAAAGGGAAGCTTTTATACTGACTATAAGTTACGTGATCAGATCACCGGTGCTTCAGGATCAATTATGGATAATATAGCGGAAGGTTTTGAAAGAAATGGGAATAGGGAATTTGTTCAATTCCTTTCAATTGCCAAAGGTTCGGCAGGTGAAGTGCGATCGCAATTATATAGAGCTTTCGACCGCCATCACATATCTCCGGAAATTTTTCAAGAGCTGAAAGAACAAGTACTTCTTATCACCAAACTGATATCAGGGCTGATAACGTATCTCAATCAAAGCACCTATAAAGGAACCAAGTATGTAAGGGAACCAGAAGAAGTATATACTACATCAAATTATAAAATGCTCAACCTTGAGTCGACCAACCTTGAACCTTAAACTCTGAAGCTCAACTTTGAACCTTAAACTTTGAACCTTAAACCTTGAACTCTAACCCGATACGCTCCATTGAAACCGCTTAGCTCTTTACTTTTTGTTTTTCTTTTGGTTATAGGCAGGATATCTCTTGCACAAGTATATCCTGTGCAGGCTACTGTTCAGCTCACACCTCCATATTCACTATATCTTGCTGACTATGTAGAGTCGGGAACAGAGCGACTGGCACTGAATATATTCCTGGCCGATATAGCGCGTCCTTCCCTGGATGTACGCTTTCGCCTGCGCATCGTAGGGCAGGGGGTAACGATCGAGACAAAGCCCGAGTATAGACCAGCGCCTATAAGCATACAAGGTGGCGTACCAATGCGCCTTATCAGTACAGATTTGGCTGACTACTTTAATTCGAATAACCTCAACTTCCAGGGAATTACCCGAAGAGAGTATGATCAGCGTGGAAAATTACCCGAAGGTGTATACCAGTTTTGTTTCGAAGTGTTAGAATATAACCGTGGTGCCAAGATATCAAATACAGCCTGTGGTACTGCGTGGATGATTCTGAATGATCCTCCTATCGTAAACCTTCCACGACAAAATGAGAAACTGAAAGTACAGAGTCCACAGAACATTTTGTTACAGTGGACACCTCGCCATACCGGTTCTCCCAACTCTGCCTTTACAACGAACTACGATGTAACCATGGTGGAAGTATGGCCATCCACCCGCAATCCGAATGATGCGATCCTCACATCACCTCCTATATTTGAGACTACTACCAGCAGCACTACCGTTGTATACGGACCTGCCGAAACGCCGCTTGAGCCAGGAAGACGTTATGCATTCCGCGTTCGTGCCCGCAGCATAGCCGGTGTAGATGAGCTTGACCTCTTTAAAAACAATGGCTATAGCGAAGTGATCAGCTTCGTGTATGGCGATGCCTGCGATCTGCCTACGGGTATA
Organism: Ohtaekwangia sp.; assembly: GCF_036786105.1. Lineage (NCBI taxonomy): Bacteria > Pseudomonadati > Bacteroidota > Cytophagia > Cytophagales > Fulvivirgaceae > Ohtaekwangia > Ohtaekwangia sp. The sequence continues at coordinate 1,799 of NZ_DAIQRQ010000070.1, read as the reverse complement.
AACGCCACTTCAATCGGAACTTCCAAGTTCAGCCTGGCATGGGATGGTCTGTTCAATCACACAGCCTATAGAGTCCGCTATCGTGAAGCCGGAACCACCAACTGGTATGAGAACAACGTAACGTCTGCCAATGCCGATATATACTCATTGAAACCAGCAACGGTATACGAATACCAGGTTGCTGCTACGTGTGGATTTTATGACGGTCAGTATTCAACCGTAGCGAAAGTTACCACCAACCCGTTACCCGAGGCAGAGTATGCCTGTGGTGCGCCGATGGGAACATTCAATATAGATCCGAAGGAGCTTACCGGTTCACTCAAAGCTGGCGACATTATACAAGCTGGCGACTTCGATGTAAAACTTACAAAGGTTACCGGCAGCAATGGTGTTTTCAGTGGTGAAGGAGTAATTGAAGTGCCATACTTCAACAAGGCAAAAGTAAAAACATCATTCTCCGATATATCGGTAAACAAAGAGCTGCGCATGGTGAACGGCTATATGAACGTTACCGGAGCAGCTGTGGATATTATTCCTTCCGGAGTGATGGATGCTATGAACGGTCTCACGGAAGTATTGAATACTGCCGACTCAGCTCTTAACACCATCGAAGAAAATTTACCTGAACAGTTCGATCCTAACTCCTTTGTTGCTGATTCCGCGATCACCGTTAAAAATGGTATAAGCTCTGTATATAAAGATACTGACGGCTCTGTAGTAATAGTGGATAACAAAGGAACAGAAACACGATTACCGGCAGGCACATCTGCCGCTGTTAAAGATGATAACGACAATGGATATTTAGTGGACAAGAAAGGAAATGTCCACAAAGTAACAGCTGATGTTGCTGCGAAAGCGGGTAACCGTGAATATAACCTGTCGCTGAAGTTCGCAGCCAATGCCAACATGCAGTATGGATTCGATCAGCGTAAATACGATGCGATCGGTAAAGATTACGAGCAACTGAAAAATTACTCCGTTGCGTGGAAGTCGGTAGCCTCCGGTGGTGTTACGGATGTAGTGACGGCTATATTAAGCGGTACAGGTGTAGATGCCAATCAGATTAAGTTTGAACAAAGTGGTGTTGCCTTACAGGCACAGCCTTTTGCAAATAATCAAACCACCCTTTCTGTTCGTGGAGGAAGCGATGGCACCGAAGAAGGTTTGCTTGCACTCTATAGCGCGTCTGATACAGGGAAAGTACAAGTACTTGGTAAGTTGAATGTAGTATCCTATAATAAGATATCGAACTCTGTTGTAATCGTTCCGGTAAATACTACAACACTTCCTTCCGGACTCACGCCGCAGATAATAGAAGATTCGCTCAATGCTATCTATAAGCAAGCTGTAGTAGACTGGAAAGTAAGTATAGCCTCGCCCATAGAAGTTGCTTTAGGTGACTCATTCGATGATGGCGATAGCGAACTCCTCTCCAACTATACAGACGACATGAAGAAGGTTATCAAAGCCTTCGGCAAGTTGCAGGATGAGACATTCTATCTGTTCCTCGTGAACAACCCGAAGAGCAGCGATGGTCTCGGCTATATGCCACGCGGCAAGCAAGCCGGTTTCATCTTTGTAGATCGTCATGGCGCTGATAAATCTGCGCTTATGCGCACCATGGCCCACGAGCTTGGCCACGGAGCCTTCGGCCTGCACCACACTTTCAAAGAACCCAACTTCACCCTCACTAAAGGTGCCACCGACAACCTGATGGATTATCCCAGTGGTAACAAACTATATAAATACCAGTGGGATAAAATGCGCTATACAGATATAGTGATCGGGTTGTTTGAGGA
>NZ_DAIQRQ010000135.1:0-2134 GCF_036786105.1 Ohtaekwangia sp. | reverse complement strand
AATCAAGTATAATATGTTATGATGAAAGCATCATTATGGCCTGCGGGTAAAAAAAATAGTTTTTGCATCAACAATGGTCACGTAAATGTCGAACTATGAGAGCGGGACTGACGGTATATATAGTGGACGACCACCGGCTGTTCAGGGAAGCCCTTGTTAAACTGGTATCCACGTTTCCCCGTATTGAAAATGTAAAGGAGGTATCCGGAGGTCAACAGCTTTTCCGGCTGATGCGTAAAGCTCCTGCTGATGTTATCATCCTTGATCTGGAAATGCCGACAATGGATGGCTTCAGCGTCTGTGAGAAACTGGTGAATCACTACCCGGACGTAAGGATTCTGATTGTATCCATGCACGACAGCAAAGCCCACATCTATACTGCGCTTGAAGCCGGTGCTCACGCATTTCTTTCCAAAAATTCGGATTGTGAGGAACTTGAGCAGGCTATCCATTCCATTGTCGATACGGGTATTTATCGCAACCGGAAAATGTTAGAGGCCTTGCAAAGCCGCATGCTTGACTATAAGTTGTTTTTTGCTACCGGCACAGATGTATCATTAACGGAGCGTGAAATTTCCATCATCCGCTATATCGCCAAAGGATACACTACACAACAGATTGGTGAAAAACTGACTTTGAGTGGAAATACAATCCGCAACCACAAAGTGCGGATTATGCGAAAGTTGGGCGTAAAGAATAGCCTGGAAGCAGTAAAATATGCAATAGAGAACGGACTGTTAGTCTCCTAGCAGGAGACATCACTTATCGGGGTAAAAGCCTGATGGTATGACAAGTACAAGTCTTTTATTCCCGCAGGTATACTCTGTCTAATACGGGAATGATCACATGAGTTATTTAAGCTTCTTTACTTCCGAATGGAACTTGATTAAGAGAGGCAGATTTTCATAAACATGTAAGATTATTTCTAAAAAGCGATAATTCAACGGTATGGCTAGGCAATAGTTGTCGGTAAACGAACTAAAAATGCATTTGACAGGTACAAAAGTACTAATGCCATCGTGTTGTATTATTGGACTAAAACTTACAAAGTATAGCAGAGTTGCTCGGTATATATTTGAACCTTACTTCAATTAGACACAAAGTATAGTGGGTATACATGGCAGTGTAGTGTAATGAAATCAGTAACAATTATTGCGGTACTATTTGTACTTATATACCTACCCATTTGACGTGATCTTATTATGAAATGAATAATTAGCTATATGAATAAACTTTTACTTACTCTTATTTTTTTCAGTTCGCTACACTTCTACAGTCTGGGGCAGATCAAGAAGTACCCCGTAGCCTTTCCGACACCCAATGTCGCTTCATTTGGTCGTATTGAAGACCCGGAAGTTGATCTCTGTCGTGGCACCCCGAATATATCCATTCCTCTATTTAATTTAACGGGGCAGCAACTTTCTACTGATATAGCATTGAATTATGATGCGAGCGGAGTACGACCAGAGAACCATCCCGGCGTTGTTGGTCAGAATTTTCAAATGATCGTTAGCGGGGCCATCTCGCGTTCGGTACAGGGCTACCCGGATGAATTGGATAATAAGATTTGTGCCCGAATGGGCTTTTACTATACAGGCAGCGCTTTAAAGACCGAGGATTGGGCATCATTAGACAACATTAAAAAATACACCAAGCTATCATTGACCGATTTGTTCGCCGTGGTATGGGAAGGTGGAGCACCATGTAATCCGAGAATACCTAACCAAATAGACACAGAGCCAGATATTTTTGTATTCAATATAGGTAACAATATCAGCGGCAAGTTCTTTTTTGATGAAAACCAACAAATAAAAGTTCAATGTAGTAGGAAGGTACAAGTAATTTTTGACCCTGCCGATTTTATTGATAATCATTTAAAATCCTTTACCACTGTCAATACCGCAGCGCCTCTTTACTCAAAAACTTTCGGACGGTTTACAATCATAGATGAAAATGGAACAAAATATACATTTGGTAACAATGCCATAGAGTATAGTGACGTGCCGGGCGCGCTAATGTTTCGACAGGGCTCGGATTGTGAAAAGCCAGTTAGTCAACTCACTAAAAATAGAGGATTCTTCTGTTATGCAACAACATGGTATCTGGAAAGTGTATCAACCAGCGATGATACAGA
>NZ_DAIQRQ010000012.1:51464-105837 GCF_036786105.1 Ohtaekwangia sp. | reverse complement strand
CCCAAAAACACAAAACTCAACTTCGCACTGGCTAGCATAATCATGCAGAACATCAGTTGATGAGAAATGAATGATTCGATGTATTATCAGGTTGATCAAAAGGTTATGGCAGCAAGATATCTTTGGATTACCAGGATAGACCAACCTATACCAATAGCAACAAGGCAGGTAACAAAGGCAGGTCGTATTACAATACCAGATATTTTTTAGAAGAAATATAGTATAAAATACCCGGTCGATACCTGCAGTCATCCGGTGCTTTAACTAAGTTTAGATTAAGATTTGGGCAGACAAAATACTCGTTGAGGTTCCGCATTTTCATTTTTATCCGCTATAAAACCATTGGCAATAAATAGAATTCAATATAATTACCTCATTTATAGCTACATATAATCCTAATACACATCGCTATTCGTGGTATATTTTTTTCAAGTGCCTTTAATCAGCATATTAACTGTATGCATAACAACGAATCATGTAAGATTGCGCCTCATTTTTAAACACAATTATACCTTATGAAAAAACTGTTACTAGTTGTTGCATTGATCGTTGCAGTAGGTGCGTCTTATGCACAGTCAATTATTCCGAAAGCTGGTCTGTCTTTGTCAAACATTCATGGAAGTGACGCCAGCGGCACTGATTCAAAAGCAGGCCTTACCCTGGGTGCTGGATTCAATCTGCCCCTAGGCAAAGGAGCGTTCTCCATTCAACCTGAATTGAACTATATCCAAAAAGGATTTAAAGCAAGCGAAGACGGAGGAACCGCAAAATTGAACTTGAATTACCTTGAGCTTCCGGTTCTGGTGAAGGCTTCCTTCGGCGATGTTACAAAGTTTTATGTTAATGCAGGTCCTTCAGTAGCATACGGTCTTGGCGGTAAAGTCTCCTACGAAGAAGGCAACATGAAATACAGCTCCAAAGTAAAATTTGGAGACGGCGATGATGATGGAATTGTATATTTCAGCAACCAGATTGACTTCGGAGTACAATTCGGCGGTGGTGTTTTGATTGCCGGCAAAGTTATGGTGGATGTTCGCTATGGCTTGGGCTTGACAAAATTTACAGATGACGTCAAAGCTAAAAACGGTGGTTTCCAATTTACGGTAGGCGTACCCATCAGCCTTCAATAAATTCTATTAGTGAATGTATGGAAAGGCCGCCCTCAAAAAAGGGCGGCCTTCTTTTTTCGTCTCCCACAAAAGCAAGATTCAATTTTACGATAGTGAGTGAGCGTGCCTGTCAGTTCAATTAAATAATGGATAAAGACCTTCCCTGAAAGCCAGATTCATATCTGGCTTTTTTCGTTAGTTTTGCGCTATGTTCAATTTCAAGGAAATATTTTCTGTAACCCTTATCCTGTTTTCTGTTATCGATATACTCGGATCGATCCCGTTTATCATTATCATCCGTAAACGTGAAGGACGCATCCATGCAGAGAAAGCTACCATCATCTCGGCAGCACTCATGGTAGGATTTCTGTTTCTCGGTCAGTCTATACTTACGTTATTCGGATTAGATGTTGCCTCTTTTGCCGTAGCCGGTGCTATCGTAATTTTCATTGTTGCCATGGAAATGATCCTTGGCATTACATTGATCAAAGACGATCCGGATGCAAAGGGCTCCGGCTCCATTGTGCCACTGGCATTCCCGCTCATTGCCGGTGCCGGTACCATGACTACTATACTTTCACTGCGTGCTGTTTACGAAGAGGTTAATATCCTTGTAGGTATATTACTCAACCTCATGTTTGTTTACCTCGTGCTCCGCTCGTCCGTGTGGCTTGAGCGTGTTATAGGCAAGTCGGGCTTTGCTGTACTCCGCCGGGTCTTCGGTGTTATTCTGCTGGCGATTGCTGTTAAAATTTTCAAGACTCACGCATTATGATCCGAATCTATACCGATGGTGCAGCGCAGGGAAATCCCGGCCCGGGTGGCTATGGCGTTATTCTCAAATTTAAAGATGCTGTAAAAGAATTATCAGAAGGCTTCCGTCTTACTACCAATAACCGCATGGAACTTTTGGCGGTGATCAAAGGACTGCAAGCTATTAAGAAAGAAGGTATACCGGTGGCTATCTTCTCCGACTCGGAATACGTTATCAACGCGGTAGAAAAAGGCTGGCTTTGGAACTGGCAAAAGAAAAATTTTAAAGACAAAGCCAATGCTGATCTGTGGCAACAATACATACCCCTGCATCAGAAATTTCAACCACGATTCACGTGGGTAAAAGGCCACGCAGGCCACCCCGAAAACGAGCGGTGCGATGAACTGGCTGTTCAAGCGGCTCGCGGTTCGCGGCTTCTGATCGATGAAGCTTACGAGCGGAAATAGATCGAATCGATTTTACTTCTCCACCTCCGTTAACTCCACGCCCAGCGTTTTCAACTCTTGTAAAACTGGTATATAAAATTCCGGTGTTACCGGTATCGTTACGCCGCGGCTGGCAATTTTACCTTGCAATAAAAGTTTGGCGGAGATGCCTAACGGAAGGCCCACCGTTTTTGCCATAGCCGTGTGTATAGCATCTTCGCCTCTTGCAATCAGCGATGCCTGTATTTCATGATGTTTACCTCCACGTTCGTATACAAAGCGGTGCCACATTACGATAAAGTCATTGTCACCTTCCTGCAGCTTCCATTTCTTATTGAGTATATGCTCCAGTATTTGTGCCGGTGTGCCACTGGTAATACCGACAGGTTCTTCGTCAAACAAACCTGACCAGCGCAAACGCGTCATCTCTGGTCCATCGTTTTCTATACTAAAGTGCTGCATCAGTTTTTGTTCCAGCGTAAGTGTTGCATTGGCTTCTACAAAGGCTTCTATAAAACTCCGGTGCGTCATCGTATCAACGCCTTCCATTCTGTAGGTATCTTCACAGCATCCTAACTGCACCAGTATATTCCAGGCAGCGCAAAATCCTTTATTACGCAACGTGCCTCGCAACATTGTTCCTATACCTTGCAGTTGATAGGTATCGATATACTTCAACGAATCACGGTTCGCATATCCTTCATAATCGCCATATCCGGTAACATGCACGGGTGTAATACGACTAAACAATTGCTGATACGGTATATATTTATACTTACCTTCCTGTATATATTTAGCGGTGCTTTGTCCGGCCATCACTACATTGCGCGGGTTCCAGGTAAATTTATAGCGCCAGGGATTAGCAGGATCTGTTTCCGGGGCAATCAACCCGCCTGTAAATGATTCGAATGAAACAAGTTTGCCACCCTCCTGCTTGATGCGGTCTATCACCTGCATGGCACTCATGTGATCAATGCCCGGATCAAGTCCGCATTCATTCAGCAGCAACAATCCTTTTTGTCGCGCTTCGTAATCCAGTGCCTTCATCTCATCCGATACATAGCTGGCCGTGAGTAAATGTTTATTCAATGCCAGGCAATAGGTAGCTACAATAGGATGAAAGTGTGCCGGCATCAATGAGATCACTACATCGGCACCGGCTATCGTTTTCCTGCTGCCTGCTTCATCCAGCACATCAAAGCGGATAGCCTCACCGTAAGGAGAGTTTCCAATCCGCTCACGGGCTGCTTCTTCTGAGAGATCGCCTACAATAATTTTCCATCGATGCACACTGGCTTCCTGTAGCAGATAAGCAATCAACACAGAAGATGATCGGCCGGCTCCGAGGGCAAGAATAGTTTTCATGTTTATACTGTTACTATCGGGTCGTAAAACTAACCGTAAAAGTGAGAAAGGAAACAACACGCTTCACCTTTTCAACAGTTGCTTTGTGCATACAGCTTTTTCACTAACTTTTCATGTTCTAAGCTAGATAGCCTATGTCACAATTTATTATAGCAGACTCACTGAACGACCTTGATACCGTATCGAAAGAACTGGTACAAAAAGCAAAAGATGCGCTCGCGCATGCATACGCTCCCTACTCCAACTTTATGGTAGGTGCCGCAGCCTTGCTGGACGATGGTTCGGTGATTACCGGCATGAACCAGGAGAATGCCGCCTATCCTTCAGGCCTATGCGCAGAGCGTGTAGCACTGTTTTCGGCATACGCACTTTACCCCCATGTTAAAATCTTGAAGATAGCCGTAACGGCACAAAAGCGAAACGAACCTGATCTCACGCCCGCTACCTGCTGTGGTGAGTGCCGGCAAGTATTGCTGGAATTTGAAAACCGTCAACAAGCTCCTATCGAAATTGTAATGCAAAGCCAGGACGGCAAGTGGGTTAAGGCGCCTTCTGCAAGCTCATTGCTTCCGTTCGCTTTTAGTAACGCCAGCTTGTAGCATCGTAACTATAGCAATTCCTTCTCCATTTGCGGAAGGGAAGGAATGAGGCCAAAGCTCCAAGTCACCAGCATCTCAAAATACCGAACAAGGAATATCGATCAACGAATGACAAAGTCGCACACACATTCCTGCAACAGTATAGATAACATGAATACCCACTTTCAGCTTTTTCCATACCGCGTTTTTGGGGTTTAGGGGTATTTTACTTTACTTGGGGTTTATGAAATTTCTGCGCGATACATCTCTGCGACTGATCAGTATTTATCTGCTTGTTGTAATGTTCTTAATATACTTTGCAGAATTTTATATTATTCAACACCGCATCAATGTATTGGACGAAGCCGAACAGCGACTGGACTTTACCAGGAGCGCCCAATTGGCCAGCCAGCAAATAGCGTTGCTGGTGCAGCGGCAAACTTCCAGAAAGGGTGACTTCAGTGTAGATATTGAGGCCCGCATTGTGCAGCAGGATCACATACTCCAGGTACTCGGCAAAGGAGGTCGTGTCGATCGTACCGATGTACTGCTTAAGCCCCTCTCGCGTCTTCCCCGCATATCATACGATAACCTGATGGAGTACTGGACCGCCTACAAAGAAGCAGTAAGAGAAACACTCTCTTTATCTCCAGTACAAACTCTGCCAACTGCAACAGTACCCATCACCGGAGACAGTACGCATGTGGATAGCACAGCGATAGCCACAACACCTGCTCCTATACAACAGACACAGGCTGCCGTTTCCACCGGAGCCATTGTGAGGGCAGAAAGCCTGGCCTTAACCTTATCCCAGTGGTACGACAATCTTTTTAACGACCTTGAAAATGAGGTACATCAACAAAAGTCTTCAGTACATGGATGGGTAATTACCATCATCGTTTTCGATATAGGTCTTCTCACCCTGATCTTCTTCATGTTTGACAAGTATGTATTGACTCCATTGAAAAAATTGCGCACCAATGCTGCCGCTCATCAGCAGACCCGTGACTCTTTTCCGCATGAGATTAGTCAACTCTCTACGGTGATCAACGATACGCTGGAGAACCTGAAAGATGCGACCGATTTTGTTACCGCTATCGGGCAGGGCAACCTCGATATAGACTATAAAACCACGCTCGACAATGGATACAATCTCGGCAAAAACAAGCTTGCCGATTCCCTGATCGAGATGCAAAGCAAGCTGAAGACATTAAATGAAGAAGAGCGCAAACGCCAATGGGCCAACGAAGGTCTTACCAGGTTTGTAGATATACTTCGTTCCTCCAATGACGACATCAACAAGCTGGGCGATAAAATTATTTCAAGCCTGGTGCAATACACCAGATCAAACCAGGGAGCGCTATATATTCTTAATGATGAAGATGAAAACAACCGATACCTCGAACTGATCTCGCTGTTTGCTTTCGACATCAAGAAATATGAAACACGCAGGATAAAACTGGGAGAAGGCCTTTTAGGACAAACTTTTCTGGAACGCGAAACAAACTACTATACTAATTTTCCGGATGAATATGTGCGCATAACTTCCGGACTTGGCGATGCCAATCCGCGCTCCATACTCATCGTACCGCTTAAAGTTGATACCGATGTATACGGCATTGTAGAGCTTGCCTCGTTCCAGGAGTATCAGTCGCATGAGATTGCCTTTGTAGAGAAACTTGGCGAAACTATCGCTTCTACCATTAGCTCGGTGCGGGCAGCACAAAAGAACCGTCAGCTCATAGAGCAATTCCAGGAGCAGACTGAACAAATGCGTGCACAGGAAGAAGAGATGCGACAGAATATGGAGGAACTTCAGGCCACGCAGGAAGAAGTAGCCCGCAAGGAACGCAGCTACATCGAGCGCATTCAGGAGTTGGAACAGGAATCGGGCAAGAATATACCTGCTTCCCGTTGGGAAGAAGCTACCGCGAATTTCGCACGCAAGGAACGTGAGCAACAAGAAAAAATTCAGTCTCTCGAAACACAGCTGGCGCAGAAATCTACGCAGGCAGATGATTGGCAAGTGGCAGAAGAAGTAGCAAGAAATTTAAAAATAAGTCTCGAAGCATTAGAGATCACGCAACAAGAACTCAATCGCAAATAAGGGTAAATATAAGTGCAATATTACCCCTATAACAGTGTGAAAGAAGGTCTATCGATGATAGACCTTCTTTGTTTCAGACTGGTTCTATACCGATGGTAACTTGCAGATGCATTCAAACTTTTTAATCCTTTTTTCAAGGAATTAGGACGATTTCGTTAATTTCATTTACTTAGAAAAAATGTGTGCTGGAATGGGTTTTGAACACATGTAAGATTTAATGGCCAAATCCATTCGACAGTTTACCAGAGAAATTAATTTTGGGTTCCTTTTTATAAAGACCTTTTCATGCTCGATATCGACATTGCTGACCTTAAGAGAATTTCGGAGCTGATTTACCAGAAGTATAACTACGACTTCCGGAATTATGCCATGTCTTCTTTCAAAAGGCGCGTACTCCGCATCATGGAATTGAAGAAGCTTTCCGTAGATGCCCTTCTGAAGAAGCTAACCGAACAACCCTCCTTCATCAACGAGTTTCTGGACGAGCTCACGGTGAATGTAACTGAAATGTTCCGTGATCCGAGCTTCTGGAGGATCATGCGCGAAGAGATCATTCCTGCCATCATGCTTAACCACAAGCAATTCAAGATATGGCATGCCGGATGTTCCTCGGGCGAAGAAGTAGTTTCCATGTGCATCATGCTGAAAGAAATGGGGGTACTTCATGACGTAACGCTCATTGCTACCGACCTGGATGTAAACATTCTGGAGAGGGCCAAGATGGCCACGTACCCGATCAAAAACATGGAACTGAATGAGAAGAACTATATCCGCTTTCAGGGAACCAGAAGTTTCAAAGACTACTATCGTGAAGAAAACGGCAATGCCGTATTCAATAAAGATCTGCTGATGAATGTGTCTTTCCGCAGGCACGACCTGGTAACAGGCGACATTTTCAACAAATTTGATCTCGTGCTCTGCCGGAACGTAATGATCTATTTCAACCAGGCCCTGCAGAACGAAGTATTGAAGAAGTTCCACGAGAGCTTGTTCAAATATGGATACCTCGCTATTGGATCGAAAGAATCATTGATCTGGTGCGACTATGCCAGCCGTTTCATCGTGGTCAATAACGAAGAGAAAATTTACAAGAAAATAAAAGATTAAGTGAAGTTTGCCTTTTACGAATGAGTAAGTTCAACCTAAATAACAGCTATAAAGCCGTTGTTATCGGTGGGTCAGCAGGCAGCTTCCAGGGTGTAGTAAAGATCCTGTCACAGTTGCCAAAAGGCTTTCCGTTGCCCATCATCATGTGCTTGCACAGACTCAAGCATGTGCGCAATGGTTTCGTGGAAGCACTTTCCATTAAAAGCGTAGTGCAGGTTACAGAACCACATGATAAAGAGAACATTAAGAAAGGAAATGTATACCTGGCACCGGCCAATTATCACATGTCTGTAGAACTCGGACTATATTTCGCGCTCTCTACGGAAGAAATGGTCAATAATTCGCGGCCTGCAATAGACATTACGCTGGGTACAAGTGCCTTTGTTTATAAAGATAAACTGATCGGTATATTGCTCTCTGGTGCCAATAAAGACGGGGCGCTAGGAATGAAGAATATACATGATCGTGGGGGATTAACCATTGTACAGGAACCTTCCGAGTGTATGATCGATACCATGCCGCGAGCTGCGTTGGCAGCAACAAAAATTGATCATGTGCTAAAGGTTGACCAAATTGTGGAGTTTTTAAAGGAACTAGATAAACAATACCGATGACTGGTCTATTTAACGATCGCTATTACCTGAACCTGATCCTGGCTGTACTCTTCACAGCAGGTATCGGTGTTTCGCTTTATCTCATTTATTCGCTTCCCGCCAACCTTAACCTGGCAGACGGATATCAGCCCGACTTCTTTAACATCTATCTTGCGCTGGTGTTAACCTTTGCATTAGGTGCACTGACGTTGACGATGGCCCTGCGCTATAAAAAAGAAGTGGTGGTAATGCGCGATCGCATTCTGGATGCCGCTGCAGCCGAGCGCGAAGCTGCCGAACAAGCCGGCAAAACAACCATCAGCCTCGATACGGTAAAGAACAATTTGAGCCAGGTATCAGCTGCAAAAGATATATTCCAGGCAGGGCTGCAGGCTGTGTGTAAGCAACTCGATGCCGGCCAGGGCGCAGTATATGCAGTAAAAGAAGAAAATGGCAAGCGCAAGATTGAACTGAAAAGTGGCTATGCCCTTACCATTGGCGAAAGTACAGTTATCAGCTATGAGTATGGCGAAGGCCTTATTGGCCAGAGTGCCGCCAGCGGCCGCACGCTGTATGTAGACGATGTACCGCAAGGCTATATAAAAATCATCTCTGGTCTGGGCAGCGCATCGCCACGCTACCTGCTCATTGTGCCGATCAAAAACGATCAGGTACTGGGTGTTCTGGAGATCGCTTCCTTTACGAACCTGACAGAAGACCAGCGGAAATTTGTAGAAGAATCGGCCGAGCTAATAGCGAATAAAATTTCAAACAGAGCATAATTACTAGCGTCCAACGCGTATGATAAAAAGCATAAACGTCAGCACCAAGATTACCATTCTGATACTCGCGGTGTCGCTCGTGGCGGTAACCGCGATCAGTTTTTTCAGCTATGATTATCACCTGAAAGCAAACCGGGAGAAATTCTCTGTTACACTCAATGCATTGGCCGATAACCGGGCAGCCTATTTCACCACATTCTTCAACAAAGCCGCTATGGCGATTGATGTGCTGAAGAATTCAGAAACCCTCAAAAAGGGAGAAGCGGCAGCCAGTGGTGGAGCAGACCTTATGGCCATAATGGGCGCTCCGGCTGATTCACTGGTAGGCAGCAGCGATACCGGTGCTGAAGCAGGCGGACTTCCCGCTTTCCTCGGCGATCAAAAATTTATATTTGAAGTAGACGATATCATCATCACCTCTCCTACCGGTGCCATTATCGCTTCTTCCAATGCCGATGTCAAGGGTAACTTTATCGATCCGGATGGTATCACATTCGAACGTGCCAAAAGCGGTGTACACTTCACGTCTGTTCTCCGCGACAAAGTCAAAAAGAATTATTACTCTTATGTAGCAGGTTCACTCACTACCAACAGCGGCAGCCAGGAACTCATCATCATCAAACTTGATCTAACAGCGGCCTATAAAGTCCTCAAATCATACCAGGGTCTGGGGCAAACTGGAGAATTATTACTGGGCCGTGTAGATCCTATATCAAAGAAAATCGCCATAGTAAGTCCGCTTCGCAGCGATACATCATCCGCCATCATTTTATACAATCCAACCGATCAGTTTGTACATAACTTTGCTGATTTAATAGAGGGTAAAGCCATCAGTGCTACCGGCAAAGACCTTGACGGCACGCCCGTAATGCAAACAGGCCGTAAAATAGGCACGAACACCAACATGGCATTGATTGCCAAAATGGATCTCGATGAGGCGAATGGAAATGCAGAAGGTCTGGTTAGTACCTTCTTATACGCAGGACTTTGCATTGTAGCGCTGGCCGTATTTCTGGCAATGCTCTTCTCTCGTTCACTCACACGGCCGCTCTATGCCATGCGCAACACAGTAAGCCTTGTGGCACAGGGGGTATTGCCTGAAAACTCGGAACACAATAGCAGCGATGAGTTTGGACAAATGGGCGCTAAAGTAAACGAACTCGTACAGACACTTCGCGGCAACGCAGAATTTGCCAAGCGCATTGGTGAAGGCAAATACGATACAGAGTTCAAGCCTGCCAGTGAAAATGATATACTGGGTCTTTCGCTCATCGACATGCGCAATAACCTGATCGAAAACGAAAGACGTGACAAGGAACGTAACTGGATTGTGCGTGGTGTAGCCGAGATCAGTGAGATTCTGCGTATGCACGATTCCATTGATGCATTAGGCGAAGACGTTATCAAATTTATACTCGAAAAGATCGGTGCCATACAGGGAGCCTTCTATGTTGTAAACGATGAAGCCACTCCGCCTGTAATCGAGATGCGCGCAAGCTATGCCTATAACCGTAAAAAGTACCTGAAAGCGAAATTCAAGTTTGCAGAAGGTCTTGTAGGACAAGCCGCCGTAGAAAAAGATGCTGTGATGCGCACCGAGATACCAGACGATTATGTAACCATTACATCCGGTATATTAGGCGATCAACGTCCGTCCTGTGTACTGATCGTACCACTCATTACCAACGAAGAAGTATACGGTGTACTGGAATTTGCAGGCTTTAGAAAATTCGATCCATCGCAGGTAAAATTCGTACAAGAACTTTCGCTGATCCTTGCCCGTACCATCTTTAACATCAAAGTAAACGAACGTACCCGCATACTCCTCGCAGAGTCGCAGGAGATGAGTAACGAGCTGAAAGAAAAGCAGGAGGTACTACGCCAGAATGCCGAAGAAATGCAGGCTACACAGGAAGAGCTGCAGCGTTCGAACCAGAAACTGGAAGAGCAGATCGAAGAAGTGAACCGCACACAAAAGCGTATGCAGCTCCTGCTCGAAAACGCATCCGAGGTTATCACTATTTACGAAGAAGACGAAAGTATACGCTATATATCTCCATCAGTAGAAACCATTTTGGGCTACGGACAGAAGGAGATGATCGGCAAGAGCGATATCGACAAAGTACATCCGGATCACCGCACCAACTTCAAGGAGCTGTTCCGGAAGATGACCGCCAGCCCTGACGAGAAAGTAACGATCCAATACGAGTACCGTGCAAAAGACGGAAGCTTTATCTGGATCGAGTCTACGGGAACCAACTGCATGGCAAACCCGGCTATCCACGGTTTCATTCTCAACTCACGCGACATTACGGAGCGCAGAAGAGCCGAACAAGAGCAACGCATGCGCAGTAAAATGCAGGCTCTCTCTGAAAACTCGCTCGACCTTATTACGCGTCTCGAAGGCGAATCAATTTCGTATATCAACCCCGTTATTCAAGAGTATACCGGCAAGGAACCTGCATTCTTCCTTAACAAGAAAGTAAAAGATGCCGAGCTCGACAACGCCGTACTCGAAGGCTGGTTGAAAGTGGTAGAGCAGGTAAATGCTACCAACGAGAAGGCAGATACCGAAATGGATTTCCCTTCTGAAATGGGTAAGCGCATCATGCAGGTAAATGCTATACCTGAATTTGACGAATCGAACAAGCTTGAGTCTGTGCTGGTGGTATCGCACGATATTACAGAGCGTAAGATGATCGAGCTCGAGATACAGAACAAGAACAAGAAGATCACAGAAAGTATAAACTATGCGAAGCGAATCCAAACCGCTATTCTTCCGAACAGCCGGGTGATCAACCGCGCATTGCCAGATTCATTTATACTCTATAAACCGCGCGATGTGGTATCGGGTGACTTTCCATGGTTTGTACAGATCAAGGACGAGATCTTCATCGCGGCCGTAGACTGTACAGGTCACGGTGTACCGGGAGCCTTGTTGTCGCTGATCGGATACTTCCTGTTGAATGACATCGTTAGAAGTCGTAAAATTACCGAGCCAGGAAAGATTCTTGACCTGCTGGACGAAGGTGTCACTACAACGTTACGTCAGGACGAAGACTCTACAACGAAAGACGGTATGGACATCGCGTTGTGTAAGATCAATATGGCCACACGCGAAGTAGAATATGCCGGTGCACACCGTCCGCTATACATCATGAAGAATGGCGTGATGGACGAAGTGAAGGGCAATAAATTTCCGATCGGTGGTGGTATATTTAAGAACCAGACTAACTTTACCAACACCTACGTGAAGCTGGATGAAGGAGATTCCATCTACTTCAGCTCAGACGGATTCCCGGATCAGTTTGGCGGTCCGGAAGGACGCAAGTTCGGTCCGAAGCGTGTACGGGATATTATCGAGCGAGTGCATAAGTCGTCCATGAACGAAGCAGTCGCTATATTTGACGAAGAATGGGAAGGCTGGAGAGGAGATCATAAACAGACAGATGATGTGCTGCTGATCGGGATAAAATTTTAAAACAAGAAAGTCCAAACCTTGCTTTTATAGTATAAAGGGTGGTTATTAAAAATAAAATAAATTATAACTTAGTGAATCTCAATCAATTTTAATCTAATCTTCTGACGCATGAATTTTATTTATGACCTGCACCGCACCATGATGTCGCAGAAACTGATTCTGGTGTTTCAGGGTGACTTTACCCAGGAGAGCACCAAGTCAATACTGTCCATGGCCGAGCGAAACCTTGATTCCTCCGGTGAAGAATCGAGCATTAAGCGCAAGGTGTTTAACGTGATGGTTGAGGCGCTCCAAAACATTGTGAAACATAGCGATGAATTGGTAGACGGACAGATAAGAAGCCATGCTGCCATCTTCCTGATCGGCAAAGAGGCTAACCGTTACTGCATTATGACGGGCAACCCGATCCGTAAGGAGAATGTTGAGAAGCTGAAAGGTGCGTTAGACCGTATCAACAGTCTGGATAAAGACGGGCTGAAAGACCTTTATAAAGAGATCATTAAGAACACTACTATATCCGAAAAAGGTGGTGCAGGATTAGGGTTTGTTGATATGGCAAGAAAGTCAGGTGAGAAATTGGAATTTGAATTCCCGGAGATGAGCAGCGAGTATTGCTTTTTCTGTTTGAAAGTAAATGTGCCGAGAGATAACGAATAAAATTGATTTAGAAATTATAAATAGCTTTATACCATGGAAATTTTGAATCTGGAAGGAACTGAAGACACCCCGAAAATAATCCTCGACAAGAAGAACGGAATCTTTGAAATCTCCGGGCGCTCGTTACCTGAAGACTCAGCCGAATTCTACCGCCCTGTGCTCGAGTGGATCGAGAAATACAGCGGTGATGCAAATCCTGCAACAGAATTTGTTTTCAAACTGGAGTACTTCAACACAGCATCATCCAAACTTATACTGGATGTATTGTCTGCTTTGGAAGATATCAAAGGCATGAAGATTCTCTGGTACTTCCATGAAGATGACGAAGATATGGAAGAAGCCGGCCAGGAATTTTCTGAACTGGTGGAGATACCATTCGAATTTAAGACTTACTGATGCATTTAGGGAGTTAATCCCCTAGAAATGAGTCGGTTATCAGTCAATTAAAGGACATCTGTCGCTATGTTCGGAATGGCTGGTAACCGATATTTTTTTATACCTTTATAAAATTGCTTTCAACTGCTTTTTAACCTATGAGTGAAGAAATACTCAAAGCCCTCACACAACTTTTTGCAATTATAACGAAACAGGATGGCGGAGTTTCTGAACGCGAGCGTCAATACGTTATTAACTTCTTTCAGACCGAACTTGATCAGGATTCTGTAAAAGAATACCTGGACTTGTACGACCAGTTCTCCGGCTATGGAAAAGCAGAGGATGAGGACGATGGCAAAAAGAAGCTGACATCGGTTAAAGATTCTGTAAAAACACTGGGTATCTGTAAAAAGATCAACAAAACACTCGCCCAGAAACAAAAGGTCGTTGTACTCATTAAACTGCTTGAATTAGTAAGCACCGATAAAAACTTCAGTCCTCAGCGGATGGAGATCATCAACACAGTCTCCACTGTTTTTAATATTGTTCAGGAAGAATACGATCTGATCGAAAGTTTTGTACGGTCAGAAGATACTTCCATTCTTGATTTCCCGGATATACTTCTGCTTAACTCTGAGAGTCGCGCGGAAGAAGGCAAACGCTATAAACATGTACACGGCCACATTCAAGGCAACCTCATCTTTATGCGGGTGCAAAGTGTGGATATGTATTTTACCAAATACCTTGGCGAAGAGTTGAATATACTCAACGGCTTTACCATGCAGCGCAACCGTGTATACCTGTTCTCGCATGGCAGCACGATCAAGACACAAGCCGGGGATGCACTATACTATAGCGATCTGGTTGCCAACTTCAATGAAGAGTTAAAAACTACCAAGCTTTCTTTTAATGTTACCATTGATGAGCTGAAATTTCCAAATGGAGGCATTGGTCTGCGCAATGTACTGATCGCCGAAGGCCCAGGTAAACTCATTGGTATTATGGGGGCCAGCGGTGCGGGTAAAACCACATTACTCAACGTAATGGCCGGCCTTGTTGAGCCCACCAAAGGCGAAATCCTTATCAACGGCTTTGATATCAACACGCAGAAAGATAAGATACACGGTGTAATCGGTTATGTATCGCAGGACGATTTGCTGATCGAAGAACTCACGGTATATCAGAACTTATACTATAACGCCAAGCTTTGCTTTGCTTCGTTTACCGAAGAGCAGCTGCACAAGCGTGTGATGGAAGTGCTTGAAAACCTCGGCCTCGATCATCGTAAAGATTTGCGCGTAGGAAACCCGCTGGATAAAACCATCAGCGGTGGTCAGCGCAAGCGTCTGAATATAGCATTGGAGTTGATACGCGAACCGGCTATACTCTTCCTCGATGAGCCTACTTCCGGACTTTCTTCACGCGACTCTGAAAATGTTATTGACTTGTTGAAGGAATTGTCTTTGAAAGGCAAATTGATTTTTGTTGTAATTCATCAGCCATCGTCCGATATATACAAGATGTTCGATAAGATGGTGATTATGGATACCGGTGGTTACCCGGCATACTATGGCCCTCCGGTAGAAGCGGTAACCTACTTCAAGAAATCAACGCACCAGGTAGACAGCAATCGCGGTCAGTGCGAAACCTGCGGTAATGTCAATCCGGAGCAGATCTTCAATATCATTGAAGCGAAGGTTGTAGATGAATACGGTCAGCCAACAAACAAGCGAAAAATTACACCTCCGCAGTGGTATGATCTCTACAAAGAACGTTTTAAAATAACCAAGGTAGAGGATATCCGCGAAGAGCCGCCTCATTCACTGAATCTGCCGAGCAAAATAAAACAGACCATCATCTTCGCTACACGCGACACACTGGCCAAGCTCAGCAACAAACAATACCTGTTGATAAACCTGCTAGAGGCACCATTGCTTGCCATTATCCTTGCCTTCATCATCAAGTATAAAAGCGCTCCGGGCGGAAGAGAATATATATTCCGCTTTAACGAAAATTTCCCGGCCTTTATGCTCATGAGCATAATTGTAGCCTTGTTCATGGGATTAACGGTGAGTGCGGAGGAAATCATCCGCGATCGTAAGATACTTCGCCGCGAATCTTTCCTGAACCTGAGCTGGAGCAGCTACCTGCAATCCAAGCTTGCTATATTGTTTACACTTTCAGCTATTCAAACACTGAGCTTTGTGCTGATCGGTAACCTGATCCTGGAGATCGAATGGAGCATGCTCCTTCCCTTCTGGCTCGTGCTGTTTACTACATCGTGTTTTGCCAGTGTATTGGGATTGAATATATCGTCTGCCTTTAACTCCGCTGTTACAGTATATGTTATGATTCCGTTGCTGCTGATCCCACAGATGATTCTGAGTGGACTGCTTTTCAACTTTGATAAGTTGAACGACCTGATCAGCACCAAAGGCAAAGTACCGGTTGTAGCCGATCTGATGGCATCACGCTGGGCCTACGAAGCAATGGCGGTATACCAGTTTAAAAACAATTCATACGAACGACCATTTTATACTTTCGACCAGCTTGAAGCGCAGTCCGATTTTCATTCTTCATTTCTGATAGACGAACTGGACAAGAAGCGTAAGTTCATTGCAGAGAACATTGCAGAGAAAAGCGATTCAGTAAAACAGATAATGCAGAAAGATCTGAGCATTATTCAGGCTACGTTGCTGGATGACTATTTCCAGAAAGGTGTTCCAAAAAATCTGCACACGCCCTGGACGCTAAAGGACTTTACTCCCGCTTTCAACAAGAAACTGGAAGAGTTCTTTACCGAGTATAAAAAGTTCTATCAGGGCACTTATAACAAAGGTGTAGCTCTGCGCGAAGCATCTTTCGTACAGATTGAAAAGCAAGGTTATAACCTGAACGACATGAAGAATGATTATTACAATGAAAGTCTGGCTGACCTTGTGAAGAATGTTTCTGAAAAAGAGCGCATCATTGAGTATAACGGCGAACTGATCCAGCAGATCAACCCGGTATTTCAAGACCCGAAAGCAAGAGGACCACTCGACTATCGGGCTCCATTCTTTGCACCGGTAAAAAAGATATTTGGCCTGACCATGAGCACCTACACCTTCGATATACTGGTGATCTGGCTGATGACCATTATCTTATATACAACACTATATTTTGAGGTGCTCCGTAAGCTGATCAATGTGTTTGACAACGTACCCAATAAAGTAAACCTGATGAAGGCGGATGCTGCTAAAAAGAATTAAAGCAGCAACGTAACTTTTTGGCTGGGAATGCTTAATTTTTAACTTTGTAACCGTATAATTTTAAGTCTATGAGAATATTACTTATCGGACTCGTCCTCGTACTCTTAACGGCCTGTGGCAACAAGAAAGAGCCTCAGTCTATTTTTGACGACAACCCGCAAGACACAGCAGGGACAGTAGAAGGTCCAACCATTGCTCCTGACGTTATCGGTGACATCCTGCAACAGATACCCAGCCCGCTGGAGATTTCTGTGCTTTTGAAAGAGTCCGGAAAAAAATACAACGGAACCTACCTCAACTCTCCCGATAATACTTCCAAGTACAACACCAACTACAAAAAGGCTTTGAACCTGGGTATTTACGGTACCGACTTAGGTTACACAAACATTTATGAGCAGAACCAGGATGGCGTAAAATACATGGCATCCATTAAGGAACTGGCTAACGGCCTCAGTATCGGTCAGTTTTTTGACATTGAAACGATAGGACGTCTGGCTACCAACAGCAAGAACCTCGATTCATTGCTGCTCATTACAACACAGAACTTTAACACCATCAACAGCTACCTGCAAACACAAGGCCGCGCTAACCTCAGCGTATTGTTCCTTACTGGCGGCTGGCTGGAGGCGCTTCACATCACCTGCGAAGTGGCTACTGCCAACCCTGATAACAAGCAGCTGAAAGAAACAATCGGTGAACAAAAAATCATTCTGGAAAATATTATCCTGCTTCTTTCATTCTACAAAGAGTCTGATCAGAATATGGCATCATTGTTGACTGACATGGAAGAACTGAAGAAGATTTATGATAAGGTTAAAATTACCTATACGTATAAGGAGTCTACTTTCGAGGTGGTAGACGGTGTGATGGTTATCAAGGATAACAGCACCAGCACAATCGAAATTACTCCGGAAGATATAGCCAGCATCCGTGCAGCAACATCTTCTATCAGAACCAAGATAATATCATAAGCCAAGTATATAATCTATTTATTGCCCTATGAAAAAATTAATGTTTATTGTTCTATCCGTTTGCGTTCTAAGTACTTTAGAGGTTATCGGACAGTGCAACTCTGAGGCCATGAGCAATCAATGTATTCCGAAACTGGCTGCCGGCTTCAATTTTTTGAAGAGCTATAAGATCGAAAAGGGAGGTAAAGACTTCGTGGAATACTCTTACGTGTTTACCAAGGGCACACAGTACATGATCAATATTTGTGCACCCAAGGAACCTACCGATGGTATTGTAGTAAGCCTTTTCGATTCAAACCGGAATAAAGTTGCCACCAGCAAAGTAAACGGACAGTTTATCTCTGCCATAGCATATCCTTGCAACACTACAGGTATTTACTATATTCAGTATACCTTCGATGGTTCTACCTCCTACTGCGGTGGTAGCGCCCTCGGTTTCAAGCGATAAAAGATCACACAAGGAAATACAAAAGCCTCCTCTTTCGGGGAGGCTTTTTTTATTTTTATACCTTTCGTGCATGGAACATCAAACATTATTATTTACCTGCCAGGCACGATACTTTCAGCTAGGTACCATCACGCCAAACACATCGCAGGTATGGTTTGTACTTCATGGCTACGGGCAGCTTGCGCAATACTTCGTTCAGAAGTTTAAAGTGCTGCAGGATCATAACATCTGTGTGATAGCTCCCGAAGCATTGTCAAGATTTTACCTGGAGGATGTAGCCTCGCGTATGCAGAGTGGCAACAATCGCGTGGGCGCTACGTGGATGACTAAAGAAAACCGTGAAATGGACATTCAGAATTACGTGATATACCTGAATGCGCTCTATCAAAAAGTAATGACTTCAGCGGGCACTGTTCCCGTTACCATACTCGGATTCTCGCAAGGATCGGCTACTGCATCGCGTTGGGTCGCAGATGGACATGTTGCGTTTCAGCGCTTGATCTTATGGGCCGGTATATTTCCGCCGGATATGAATATAGATGTGAGTAAAAAAGTGTTGCACGACAAAGACACGTATGTAGTCTACGGCAAATCTGATCCATTTTTAAAAGATAGCCGCTTCGCAGAAATGAATGCCATCGCTGCTTCGCTTGGCATAATGCCCAGGGTGATCACCTTCGAAGGTAAACACGATATTGATCAAGCTACTTTATTAAAGTTTATCTAGTTAACCCCTTTTCACAACCGTGCTGCTTGCCTGCGATGTTGGAAACACCGTGATATCGGCCAGTTGAACGTGAGCCGGAGCCTGCAATACATATAGTATAATATCGGCTATATCTTTTCCACTTAACGGTGTCATGCCTTTATAGGTGAGTTCCGCTTTATCTTTATCACCTTTAAAGCGCACGAGCGAAAACTCGGTTTCAACCATACCGGGATTAATGGACGTAACTTTTATTCCGAAGGCATTCAGGTCTATACGCATGCCACGTGTTAGCGCATCTACTGCAAACTTGCTGGCACAGTATACATTCCCATTCGGGTATACTTCCTTGCCTGCTATAGACCCGAGGTTAACAATATGCCCTGATTGCCTTTCAGTCATGAAAGGAATTACTTCTTTCGATACATACAACAGACCCTTCACATTGATATCGATCATCGCATCCCAATCCGCTATACTGCCGGTTTGTATGGGGTCGAGGCCATGTGCGTTACCGGCGTTGTTTACCAGTACATCAATGGCTTTCCAATCCGTGGGCAACGAGGCGATGGCACTGGCTACTTCAAGCTGCTCACGCACGTCAAATGAAATCGATATCACTTCCGTGGATGCAGACAACTCTTTCTGCAGTTTTTCAAGACGGTCTTTTCTACGGCCGCAAAGTATAATTTTAAAATTATGAGCCGCCAGCAGTCGGGCCGTGGCTTCACCTATACCGGAAGTAGCTCCGGTGATCAATGCAATTCGTTTCGTCATAACGATTATTGGAAAAGGAAATATAGCGTAATGGTATTGGTGTTGATACGCTTCAGCGGCTCACCATACTTGCCGGTAGACGAGCCCAGCATATTTACCAGACCTCTTGAAAACCGGATCTCCGGAGAGAATTTGAATAAGGGATAATACAAGTCGAATCCAAAACCTGCATCGATGCTCAGGTTGGTGTTGGAAATCTCAAGCACTCGTTCTTCTGTTTTCTTTTTACCGGAAGCTTCAAAAGCCGGAACAATGCCACCGATCATATACATGCGAACGTTACCCCTCCGTTCAGATTTGTACTTGAGCAAGATAGGCAACTCCACCATAGTACTTTCAATCAACTGATCATCGCGGGGTGTATCATCGGTATAGATATAGCTGATGCGATGTTCATAAAAACCAACCTTCGGAGTTATGCGCACATCCACCTGGTCGTCTAACCGGTAGTTTACAATAAAGCCGAGAGAGAAACCGGCAGACCAGCTGGGTACAACGGAGTGTACGGTATCAAACTTATTCGTTACAAATGCATCGGAGTACTTGAGCTGATAGGTAGAGGTATGTAGCCCGATCAAGAAACCATAAGTTAATTTCTTGTCATCGTAGTTGGGGTTATTTTTCTGCACCCGATGTTTTACTTGTGCGTGCCCCGCTACACAATTAAGGAGCAAAATACCAGTAAAGACTACTTGGAGCCGGTGTAAATAGAGCTTATTCCAAAAGTGAGTGTTTTGCATTTCGAGTGATTAAATCCGACATTATTAAGGATGTGAAGAAATTTATCTCCATCCGGAAAAGCCTCTACAGACTCAGGAAGATAGGTATATGCAGCTTTGTCGCTGGATATAGCCCTGCCTATCCTAGGCAAAACGAATTTAAAATAAAAATTATATACCTGCTTGAAAGGAAATTTCCGTGGCCTTGAAAATTCCAGCACCACCAGCTGGCCTCCAGGTTTCAGCACGCGATGTATCTCACGCAGTCCACGTTCCAGGTTCTCGAAGTTACGTACGCCAAATGCCACCGTTACGGCATCGAACCGGTTATCTTCAAAGGGAATGTTCTCAGAATCGCCCTTCATCAGCTCAATGCGGTCGGTCAGTTTCCGGTCGGCCAGTTTTTTCCTTCCAACTTCCAGCATGCCCTCCGAAATATCAATGCCAACAATCTTATCAGGGTTGAGCATAAGTGCCTGAATGGCAAAATCGCCAGTACCTGTGGCGACATCGAGCAATTGCTTCGGCTTCAATGATGCCAGGTTGCGGATCGCTTTCTTTCGCCAGCCTTTATCAATACCCAGACTCAAAAAGTGATTCAAAAAATCATAGCGATGACTGATGTTATCAAACATCTTCGCCACCTGCTCCTTCTTACCTGCTTTCTCTTCTTTGTAGGGAACGACTGTCATACGTATAATTAACAAAGGCGAAGGTATGGGGTTTGGCGGTAGGAATGAAATCGTTGTGTAGAAATAGCTGTAGGGAACAGTTACGAGCTGTGAGCTACGGGCCATGAGGTCGCAAGCTGCTGGCTTCAGGCTACTGGAAAGTTTATCTGAAGTTACGAGCGTTTATAAACACGAATGTCAGATGGGCTCCATCTGACATTCGGTATAGGTTATAGTAATTACGTTCGCTTATAGTATACGTTCCAGCAGCCTGCAGCCTCTCACAGCTCAAAGCTCGCTGCTCACAACTAATTTGACAATACCTTAAACTCCACGCGTCTGTTCAGCTCACGGCCTTCCGATTCGTCATCGTTGCTGGCGAGTGGCTTGCTCTTGCCGTAACCAACCGCTTTTATTCTGCGGGTATCAATACCTTTCTTGGTCAGGTAGTCTTTTACAGCTTCAGCGCGTTTCTGTGAAAGGAACATGTTATATGCTTTTGTACCAATAGCATCGGTATGACCTGCCAGCTCGATGGTCATGTTGCTATTTGTACGCATCATGGCTTCGAGCTTGTTAAGTTCAACGTACGACTCGGTTTCGAATGTTGCTTTATCGAAGTCAAAGTAAATATTGCGCAGTATACCGGTAACACCTACCGACAGCTTGCGAAGCTCAACGGTGCGGTTAACCGTTTTCTCTTCGGTGGTAGCACCTTCTATTTTTATATTCTGATTCTGGTAAGCATAGCCATCGCGATCTACAGACAAGCGATATTCTTTGGCCTTCGGATTCTTAATCAGGAATTCATACACACCATTGCCTTGTGAAGATGATCCTACAATCACATTGTCCTTCGCTCCCACCAGTTTTACTTTTGCATCCAGTGGAGATTTATCAGCCGCATCCACCACAGCTATTACATACTTGAGCGGTACAATAGGTTTCTTGGGTTCTTTAACAGGCTGAGTCTTTGTTGGCTCAGTCTTTGTCGGCTCTGTCTTTGGTTCTTTTACCGGAGGATTGTTCTTGGTTGGATCAACCTTTACAGGATCTGTCTTCGGTTCGTTCTTCGTAACCACAGGCTCCGTTGAGGTAGTCTGCGCTGTATCCACCGGAGGTTCCGGATTTTTAGCCACTGCAGGTTGTTCATTTTTCAAGCCTTCCGGAATGGTAATCACATATATATCCGTATATCCCATACCATCTTCACGAACAGAAGAGTAGTAAGCACGCTTGCTGTCTTTAGAAGATACGAAGTATATATCGTTATCGGGCGTGTTAATTGGGTAGCCCAGGTTTTCAGGTTCAGTCCATTCGTTGGTGGCAGGATCGAATGTTGTTTTAAACACATCAAACCCCCCCATACCTTTATGACCTTTGCTACTGAAATATAGTGTTACCAAGTCATAGTCAATAAACGGAGCGTCATCGTCCTGATCAGTGTTGATTTTTGGCCCTAGGTTTTTCACGTTAGACCATTCGCCTTTACTGTCTTTAGTAGCCCGGTATAGGTCAAGACCACCGAAGCCACCCGGGCGGTTACTGGAAAAATATAGTGTCTTCTCATCAGCCGATATAGATACTGACTTTTCTTCAAAGCTGGAGTTGATGATGCCCGGCATTGGAATGGGCTCGCCCCACGTGCCATTGGCACGCTCGCTATAATATATATCTCCTCCACCTTCATCCATGTAAATGAACAAGGTATTACCATCGGCAGACAAACCGAGGTTGGAGTTGTGGTAAGGGGTGTTTACCGGCTCGCCAATGTTTTTGGCATACGACCACGTGTTGCCGGTCTTGGTGGAAAAGAATATATCTTCCCAGGGCTTGTTATCGTCTGCCACGTTTTGGTTCAAGTTGTCATCTCTGCGGCGAGTAGTAAAAAACAGCTCCGTTTCATTTTCGTTGAGTACGGGCACGTAGTCTTCGTATTCGGAGTTGATCTCGCGACCTATATTTACAATAGAGAAGTTCTTGGGGTTTGCAAAGAACTCTTTTGCATTCTGACATTCATATATAGCACGATCTACTACAGCCGCATCTACTTTGTCTTTGCCCTGATAGTTGGCTTTCCTGGCAAGTTTTTCCTTGTATAGATTATAAAACTCTATGGCCTTGTCGAATTTTTCACCGAACTGGTAACTTCTTCCGATCGAATACTCAATATCAAACCGGTATGTCGGGTCCTGACGATATACGCGAAGCAGGAATTTCACGGCGAGGTGTTTATCGATCGTGATGAGGTGCAGGCGGCCCGCTTCGTAGTTGGCTTTAATGAACGTTGTGTCGAGGTCGGCAGCCGTTACTACCAGCCCGCGGGCATCGTCAATCGCTTTGGTTGCTTCCAGGGTAAGTTCGGCCTGAGTCATGTACTCCCGGGCAAGTTCTTTCGGATCTTGCTGGCTGAAAACTGATTGGGAGAGCACGAGTAGAGTCAAAAAAATCAGTACACTTCGGATACTGGACATTGCTTAAAAAGTTTTACACTAAAGTATTAATAAAAAAGGTTTACAATTATACTACAAGATAGGAAAAACTGTGGATTTAGAAACAGAAATTTGAAATCATAAAGACACATTTATTACAAACTTAGTATTTTGGGCTTCAATTATTACTTTAACAGATGAAGATTACTTCGGCCGAGTTCATTTCCAGTTATGCAGATGTGCGAAAATGCCCTCTTCCTGATAAGCCCGAATTTGCCTTCATCGGCCGCTCTAATGTTGGTAAGTCATCGCTGATCAACATGTTAACTCAAAGTCGCGACCTGGCCAAAACTTCTGCCAAGCCCGGCAAAACACAAACCATCAACCACTTCCTCATTAACAAAGCGTGGTATCTGGTAGACCTTCCGGGGTATGGCTATGCAAGTGTAAGTAAAAGTTTACGGGAAGGTTTTGGCAAAATGATAGAAGGGTATGTACTGCAACGCGAAAACCTTTCCTGCCTTTTTATATTGATCGATTGCCGGCTCGAGCCACAAAAGATTGACCTGAGCTTTATCAACTGGGTGGGCAGCAAAGGTATACCGCTGGCTCTTATCTTCACCAAGGCCGACAAGTTGAGTCGCAACGAGCTGCAGCGAAACATCAGTCAGTTCAACAAAACGCTGCTGCAGGAATGGGATGAACTGCCGCCAAGTCTTACCACTTCTGCGGAAACAAAAACGGGACGTGATGAAGTGCTTGCCTTCATTGACGATGCACTTGAGGTATATAATCAACAATCTGAATAACTGCAATATCTATAGACCTGCCACTCAAACCCTGAGCTTTGAACTTTTAACCCCGAACTTTAAACTTTGAACCTTAAGCCTTGAACCTGTAACATTAAACCTGTTTTTCCTTAGCTTTGCGGCCATTGATTAATTGTACGTATGACCTTAGCAGAACTCGCAACGATCTCCGGTAAAGGAGGACTCTTTAAAGTAATGGCTCCTACAAAGTCGGGCGTAATACTGGAATCTCTCGATGAAGCCAGGACAAAAATTGTGGCTACCGCCAATCACCGTCTTTCCTTGTTGAATGAAATTTCAATTTATACCACCACCAAGGAAGGTACTGTTGCGCTGGAAAATGTTTTAAAAAAGATACATACCGAATATGGCAACGATTTGGGTGTAGACTCCAACTCCGATGGTTCTGAGTTGAAAGCATTCCTCAAGTCTGTACTTCCTGATTATGACGAAGATCGTGTATATGTATCTGACATCAAGAAGCTGGTGAAATGGTATGAACTGATTCAAAAGTACGCTGCTGAAATCCTTACAGCCGCTGCCGAAGAAGAGAAGAAATAATTTTACACCTATACTTAAACGAAAAGCCGGGCTTCTGTCCGGCTTTTTCATTTGTATCTTTCACAGGTATATTTTTATCTGACCTTGGCAAAATCATCCGCCATGGCGTTCAATGCCTGTGATGAAAGCGTATCGCCCGAATGTATAATGACTCTGTATTGAAATTTTGCTGTCTGATCTTTCTTCAGCTTCATATTCAACTCTTCTTTACCCTGACTGAAAACTTTTTGACCTAACGGATTGGCTGCAAACAATCCATAGCCACGTGCATGCCAATAGGTAGGATACCCTGGATTTTTAGGATGATCGATGATGGCGATGGAAATCTTTTCGCCATCCTTCTCGCCATTCAGGCAAGTCCACACAGAACGTTTGGCCCATGTGTCATCGCCGGTTACACCCTCCTTGTTCACATAGAGCCCGGTAACGCCACCGTTATCAAGCTTGGATACGGCCGTAACGTTGCCATGTGCGTCTACAAATTTATCTTCCTGCTTGGATGGCATCTCCAAAGGGCGGGCTACGCGCAACGCGATCATACCATCTTTTACATCTTTAAATAGTACATCATCAGTCATCGCTTTCAACACACAACCGCGATCGATTATAAAACTTCCGTCTTTTACAGTGAAGATAAAGTCTGTCGTTTCTTCCAACAGAACTTTACCGTTGATATCTACCCAGTGACTGAGTGTTTGCAATTCAGCACGATCTTTACCGGCTTTTGATTTGAGTATTTTTATATGACGGATTGATCCATACAGATTCTTTTTCTCTGCCGGTATAGCGTTGCTATTGTTCCAGAAATCAAGTCCGTTTACACTTTCGTAGTTAAGCCACAAGCCAACGTGATGCGGATGGTCGGTGCGTTCTCCGGCTCGTGGAGCAATGGGATATCCGCGTGTTACTACATTACCTGTAAGTGTTTTGAGTGGAAACAAAACCGGCTTTTCAGTGGAATCAAAATAACAGTAGGCCGTGATTAATTTCCCATCATATAAGACTTCTACTTTCTTTTTGTCGCTGCGCTCGTTTAATGTAAAACCTTTTTGCGCCCGCACGGCTATAGCCGATATCATGAGTATACAAATAAAAATATAACGGTTCATGAATGGTTGTTTTGTGTTTGCTGAAATAACCCGCGAAAGAGTAAAAATACTACGGTATTCTTACGAAGGGCTGGTTCTTTATACGAAGGTCGCTGATTTTTCCACCATGTTTCGCGAACCCACGTACAACGCTGTGCGCTGATGCAGACTATCGGGTTTAATATCGAGTATACGCATTGAACCATTGGTGGCGCTTCCCCCCGCCTGCTCTGCTACAAAAGCAAGCGCATTACATTCGTAGATGAGGCGTAACTTACCTTGCGGATCTTTGGCTGTTGCAGGGTATATATAGATACCACCTTTCAGCATGTTGCGATGAAAATCGGCTACCAGCGAACCTATATAGCGCGCAGTATATTTCTGATCCTTACAATACTGTACATAATCTTTCACAGGCTGACTGAACGAATTGGCAGAGCCTTCATTGATAGAATATATTCTACCATCGTAAGGCATGTGCATATCCGGATGCGAGAGAAAGTATTCTCCCAGTGTGGGCTCGTAGGTAAATCCATTCACGCCATGGCCTGTGGTATATACCAACATGGTGGAGGAACCATAGAGTACATAGCCTGCCGCTACCTGGTCGGCACCACGCTGCAGTATATCATCGGGTTGTATCGGTGTGCCTACCGGACTTTTTCTGCGATAGATTGAAAAGATCGTTCCGATAGAAACATTCACATCGATGTTTGAAGATCCATCCAGCGGATCGATGGCAATTACATATTTACCATCGTTGTTGAGGTCAGCGAAAGTTTCTGCTTCTTCCGATACCAGCGCACACACCTCGCCTCCTTTGGCAAGGGCACGCGTAAAGCGAATGTTGGCCAGCACATCCAGTTTCTGCTGATCATCACCGGCAGTATTTTGAGAGCCTACTGCACCCATGATATCGATCAGACCTGCCTTGTTCACTTCGCGGTTTACCACCTTCGAGGCCAGCGCTATATCGCGCAGCAGTTGCGAAAGCTCGCCACTGGCATAGGCAAACTGATCCTGGTTATTCTTTATGAACCGATCGAGCGTACTACCGATAGGCTGGGCAATTCTTGATGTTTCAATACTTGGTGTGTTGGCTTTATTGATTGATCTTTGCATGCTTTAAATTTGGCCCAAGTTAATTCCGCAAACGATTTAGTCAATTCAAATGAAGGTTTTTAAATTCGGAGGTGCCTCCCTGAAAAATGCTGCCGGCGTAAAGAACGTGGTATCCATCATCCGCCAGCATGGCCCATACAATGTATTCGTAGTGGTTTCTGCGATGGGCAAAACCACCAATGCCCTGGAGAAAATTCATAGCCTGGCAACCTCCGGTCAAAATGCTTCATCTCAAATTACCACACTCAACGACTATCATCAAGAGATACTCCGCGAATTATTTCCGTCATCACATCCGGTATACCAAGCGGTGGCTTCCCTTTTTAAGGAACTCGAAGCACAATTGGCTACACCCGGTGAATTCGATCAAGTATACGATCAGGTAGTATCGATAGGCGAATTGATCTCATCGGTAATTGTTCATCATTACCTGCTCGCACAGGGAGAATCTTCGCACTGGCTGGATGCCCGCACATGCATTGCCACCGATGCCTGTTATCGCGAAGGCAAAGTAGAATGGGCGAAAACAACCACCCGTATCCAGGCATTAAAGCCAGTACTTGCCAAAAACATCATCATCACACAAGGATTTATAGGCCGTACGGATACAGGATATACTACCACGCTGGGACGTGAAGGTTCCGATTTCTCGGCCGCTATATTTGCTTCCAGCCTGCAGGCCGATTCCGTTACAATCTGGAAAGATGTACCGGGCGTAATGAATGCCGATCCCAAGCGATTGCCGGCTGCTACTGTCTTTGAAGAACTGCCCTTCCGTGAGGCCGCAGAAATGACGTATTACGGTGCCAATGTTATTCATCCGAAAACCATCAAGCCGCTCGCCAATAAAGGTATACCGCTTTTTGTAAAGAACTTTGAAGATCCGTCTTTACCCGGAACGAAGATCCACGAATGTACTGTTGACTCGCTGCCTCCGCTTATTGTTTTTAAAGACAACCAGTGCCTCATCTCCTGCAAGGTGACTGATTATACATTTATTACAGAAGAACACCTGAGCACGATCTTTCAGGCGCTCTCCTCCCTTGATCTTCGCCTGAATGTGATGCAGAACTCTGCCATATCGTTCTCTTTCTGCCTCGATTTTCGCGAACACAAGGTATTGTCGCTGATCCAGAAATTGCAGCAGCAGTTTGAAGTATTCTATAACACCGGTCTTACACTTATTACGGTGAAAAACTACGATGCTGCTACTTCCGAGAAGTATCGCAATCATGCTGGCGTGTTGCTGGAGCAGTCTTCGCGATCAACGTTGCAGGTACTCGTCAGGCTTTAGCCCCGGAGAGATGTACTTCTTCAAGATGTGCGATGAACTGATCCATAGACCGATCGAGTATATCAAACACTTCCTGAAAACCACGTTCACCTCCGTAATACGGATCGGGTACTTCCAGGCCTTTGCCCTGCGGATCGAAGTTGCGCATCAGTTGCACTTTATCTGAATGATGGCTGGCATGGGCGAGCCGGAGAATATTCTGATAGTTACTGTTATCCATTGCCAGAATATAATCGAACTGCTCCAGATCGTTTGTGCAAAGCTGGCGGCCGTAGTGATCGATTTCCACGCCGTTTTTCTTTGCATTGGCAATGGTACGACTATCCGGAATATCGCCAATGTGGTAATTGGACGTTCCGCAGGAGTCTGCTTTCACAATTTTTTCGAGTGCGGTACCTTTTATTTTATGCTTGAAAACAGCCTCTGCCAGGGGCGAACGGCAAATATTGCCCAGGCATACAAACAGTATTTTTACTTGTTCCATGTATTTATTCCTTATCAAAATGCGGCACAAAGGACGTCAAACTCCTTCATTATGAGATTTCTAGGTCCAAATCTGCAACTATCCAATCATTTTCCCGTGCAAAAATAATCGGGATGAGGGTTACAAAAGCATTCAAAATCTTATTTACGTATGCATAGCACACTTTTTTAAGTACTGCCTTTTGGTTTGAAAAGCCTCCTCCGGGAGGCTTTTCTTTTTTTATGGTCTTTTGATCCTTCGTGCTCTTCTCTACATTTATAAAAACATATCCCGATGGAATTCATTCAGGTTACCGAACAGCACGAACCTTTCATTGCGCTGATCCGACTAAACCGCCCGAAAGAGCTCAATGCACTCAACACCCAGCTTATGCAGGAACTGCGTGATGCCCTGCAACAACTGGATAAAAATGAAGCGGTGCGCACCATCATCATTACCGGTAATGAACAGGCGTTTGCAGCGGGAGCCGACATTAAACAAATGGCCGACAAGAGCGCCATCGATATGTTGTTGATCGATCAGTTCAGTACGTGGGACCAGATACGGAAGATCAAAAAGCCGATCATCGCGGCTGTGTCCGGATTTGCCTTGGGCGGTGGCTGTGAACTCGCCATGATGTGCGATATGATCATTGCTTCCGAGAGTTCGAAATTTGGTCAGCCAGAAATCAAAATCGGCGTTATGCCTGGTGCTGGTGGTACACAACGCCTCACCAAAGCAATCGGTAAGGCGAAGGCGATGGAACTTGTGCTAACAGGCAGATTTATATCCGCAGAAGAAGCATTGTCGTATGGGCTTGTAAACAAGGTAGTGCCTGTTGAAATGTATC
The DNA here is from genome assembly GCF_036786105.1 of Ohtaekwangia sp. Taxonomy (NCBI): domain Bacteria; kingdom Pseudomonadati; phylum Bacteroidota; class Cytophagia; order Cytophagales; family Fulvivirgaceae; genus Ohtaekwangia; species Ohtaekwangia sp. The sequence goes on along the minus strand of NZ_DAIQRQ010000012.1, from coordinate 76,321 downwards.
TGTATGAAGCGGTGCAACTCGCCCGGGAAATAGCGCAGATGTCGCCAATAGCAGCACAGCTTGCCAAAGAAGCCGTGAATCGTTCTTTTGAAACACACCTCGATGAGGGCCTCTCGTTTGAACGAAAGAACTTCTACCTCGCCTTTGCTTCTGAAGATCAGAAAGAAGGCATGCGTGCTTTTGTAGAGAGACGCAAGCCGGAGTTTAAGGGAAAATAGATAGCCGTTATCGGTTAATCGTTAGCTGTTATCCGTTTGTCTATTAACCTGTAACGATTAACGGATAACGACTCCTCAATCAATAACTTTCTTCAGTATTCTCCTGGTTTTTCCGCGCGGCACAAAGCGATGCACTACATTAAAGCGCAGGTTGCCTGTGTTGAGCTCAATCTTTTTATCGCGCTGCGAGGCGATGTTAATGTTCTTGTTAACGAATACAAAACTGAAAGCCCATGTCTTTGAATTATAGCCCGCGAAGAAATTAAAAGATGAATTAGGACTTACAGACGATGAAGTGATACGCTGGTTATCAACCAGCAATGTATTCCGGCCGTAGTCTAAACTTACGGTTGCCTGACCGGTAATGAAGAAATGCTTCCTGTAAACAAAAGTATACACATAGCCAACATTCGGACCGACTTCTACAAAATCAATACGGCCCACAGCCGATCCGTTGTCCTCCTTTAGCAGTGCAGCCGGCACCAGCGCACTATCTGCCCTGACTATGCCTGCAAAAAACTCGAGTCCCGCCAGCAGAGAACCTGCTGATCGCTGTTGCCACTCGCTCTGCAGGGTAGACGCACGATAAGAAAGCTTCGCATGGTTGAAGAGATACATACCTGATATACCCAGAAAATGCACTTTAACATCAGCACGTTGGTAATAGCCGGTGGTGCCGTCTTTGATCTGGCTGTTATCGAGGTAAAAGCCGCGGTAGAACTGACCGAAGCCATCTACCAATATTTTGCGTCCATAAATATGTGTTTGCAGATCGAGGTATCGTGTTCTGCCTTTTTCAGAATCGTTATTCAGAAAACCAAACCCATACGCCAGGTTCAGCGTTGCCCATTGATAGGTGGCACCAACGCCCATGTTCAACGTTGTGTTGGGGCGATAGCGGATATGAATGCCATCGGTAAGATTTCTGAAACGCAACGAAGTATATTTCTGCGAAAGATAAAAACGACCGGTAATGATCTTTTTATAAGAAGTATAATATACTGAATCCCGCTGGGCAAATGCGCTGCATACACACAGCGAAAAAAGCATGATAACAACTGACTTCCGTATATAAGCTTTCATTATTATGCCTTTTGAAAAAGCGATGCCACACATTTATCAGGAAAAAGCAATGGAACCTGCTATAAAAAACAAAAGCAACGGCCCGATACCGTTGCTTTTATTCTACAGTGTAAAGATTAACTTATCGCACGTTGATACCGAAACCAACGGTGAGTGCGTTGTATTTTTGTAATGTATAGTCAGCATGTAAGGTAAACACTGCCAGCTTCAGGCGAAACCCAGCCGACATGCGCGGGCCGGATGCTGTATAGCGCAAATCTAATGGATTAACCTCTTGCGACTGGTATGTTCCATCATTGTTCACATCCCATTTACCCAGCATGCTCAGGTTAGATTTAACAATGTTGTAGCCAAGACCACCGTATACGGTAAGCACCGACACTTTTTTAGAGATAACTCCCTGAATAGTCGTGGCATTCATGGCCATTTCACCTCTGGCGTTGTCGGTCATGATATCCGTATTAGTATATTTATAGTTGATCGCCAGGTGTGTATATCCTACAAAAGCCGAAAGATCGAAAGGCAATAAACGAAGCCCCGGTATATATTGCTTTACATCGTGCATAACACCTATACCAAACAGTTTGAAATGTGAGTTATCATTAATATCAATGGAAGGTGTAAACCGCACCTTCAGATCTGTTCCTTTCGGCAGACCTATACCCAGATGCACCATGGGCACGGGCATCCAGTTATTGCCTACATTGTGTTTGAGATCAAGACCGCTGGGGCCTTCGTATGTATTGTTCGGTAAAAGATTTCCTTTCTCCTGGTAAACAGGCGCTCTGTCTGGCCCGAATATAGTAGGAGCATTCGGATAGTCGGGAGACCCCTGCGGATGGCTGACACTACCGGGGGCTACAAGCTCCACTCTGGATAAATTTAATTTGGAGACATCGTAGAACAGCTCGCTTTTTGGAATAGTCATTGCGCTGGCGGTAATGGTAAGATCGATACCGATAAGCTTGTGTGTTTTTGCGGTGTTATACCAGCCGGAATTAAGGCCAAGGGCAACGCTTTTCATGAAGGGAGCGATGTAGCCACCAATTAATAGCTTTCCATCATTAATATCATTTTTCAACAACCTGTCTATATCATCCTGGGCCAAAGCTGGTATAGATGCAGTAAAAAATAGGCTGAGTACAACTGCTGTTCTTTTGATCAATTCCATATAATTTTGATTAAACGCTTATTCATTCCAAAATATCAGATTTGGTAAACTTTGTTTAAGTAAAGATCATAAAATAATCGCAGGTCTTATACCTTGCTTTGTATTTTTGCGTAAGAATGGAGTTCCTATACAGCATTTCAATTCAATTGCTTGGGGTCTTGATAAAGCTCGCCAGCATCTTTCATCCCAAAGCAAAGGCATTTGTTACTGGGCGCAAAAAGATATTCAGGCGACTGTCAGCCGATGTTGATCGTGCGGGCACAACGCCCCTGATATGGGTTCACTGTGCTTCATTGGGAGAGTTTGAGCAAGGGCGCCCGGTAATCGAAGCTCTGAAGAAAGAATTTCCTAACGTCTCCATACTGCTCACATTCTTTTCTCCTTCCGGCTATGAGGTTCGCAAGAATTATGACCAGGCAGATTATGTATACTACCTGCCGTTGGATACAGCTCACAACGCCCGCAGGTTTATAGCGATTGCCAAGCCCACACTGGCTATTTTTGTAAAGTATGAATTCTGGTATCATTATGCGCACGAACTCCGCACACACAACATTCCGCTCATATCGATATCGGCTATCTTTCGTAAAGAACAATTGTTCTTTCAACGCTATGGCGGGTTTTACCGGAAGATACTCACCCAATTCTCTTACTTCTTTGTACAAAACGATGAGTCACGACAACTGCTTCAGACTATCCATATTACCAATTGCAAACGTGTAGGCGATACACGTTTCGATCGGGTTCATCAGATTGTAAAGCAAAGCGGAGAGATTGCTATCGCCAGGGCATTCAAGAATGATCAGAAGGCCATGGTAATTGGCAGCTGCTGGCCGGAAGACCTCGATGTGCTGGCTCCGTTCATTAACGAGAACCGGATGAAGTTTATCATTGCTCCGCACGAGATCACCGAATCATTCATCTCCAATCTTGAAAAAGCATTGCAGGTAAAATCGATCCGCTATTCGGTAGCCGAGCATGTAAAGCCGGAAGACTTCCAGGTGTTGATCATCGATAACATTGGCATGCTTTCGCGCCTTTATAGATATGGTGAGTTTGCATATATAGGAGGCGCCTTCGGCAAAGGCCTGCATAATATTCTTGAAGCTGCATGCTATGGAGTACCTATACTTTTCGGGAATAAAAATTTCGAGAAGTTCCAGGAAGCAGTTGACCTGATCAATCGGGGCGGGGCGTTTGAAGTATCAGACTATACCGATCTGAAAGCAAAATACGAGATGCTGAATATACCCGAGAACTTCCTGCTCGCCTGCGAAGTAACGCGGCAATATGTAGAAGAAAATCTGGGTGCCACTGAAAAGATCATGGAATATTGTCGAGGTATTGTTAAGTCATAAATATTCCCACAGAACTCACAGAATTACACAAAAAAAATGCATTTAAAAATCTTTGTTATTCTGTGGGGAACCAAACACACTCTAACCAACACTCACACCACCAGTAGCTTGCGGCCAGAGGCCAGCAGCCATTTACAGCCATCAACCAGATAACACGTTTAAATGAATGGAATAGTCATGCGCTCCACCGGATCGTTCTACGATGTTCTCGCAGACGGAAAGAAATATACCTGTCGCGTGCGTGGAAAGATCCGCCTGGAAGGCATTAAAGAGACAAACCCCGTAGCGGTGGGCGATCGTGTTGCGTTTGACCTCGATCACGATATAGGTTCCATCACTGCTATTCTTCCCCGCGACAATCACATCTTACGACAGTCAGTAAAAAAGACGGGCCACTCTCATGTGCTGGCCGCGAATATCGATCAGGCTTTACTGGTAGTAACACTGGCTATGCCCAGAACTTCACTGGGATTTATAGATCGTTTCCTGGTAAGTGCAGAAGCGTTCAGAATCCCGCAAGTGATTGTATTCAACAAAAGAGATTTATTAAGCGAAGAAGAAGTTGAGCAGGTAAAGCAACTCATAGCACTATATGAAAGCATTGGCGTAACCTGCTTTTCTATATCAGCACAGGCAGACAACCCGGAGATGATCCGTGCAATATTGCAAGACAAAGTTACGCTGATAGCCGGGCACTCAGGTGTAGGTAAATCTACACTGCTCAACAAGATCGCACCCGCCATCAATCAGAGCGTTGGTGATATATCTGCCTTTTCAGAAAAGGGTACACACACCACAACCTTTGCTGAAATGTTTGCACTGGATGAGAAAACATTTGTGATCGATACACCCGGTGTAAAAGAATGGGGATTGGTAGAAATGACCGAACAGGAAATTTCCGATTACTTTCCGGAGATGCGCGACCTGCGGCTCTCCTGCAAGTTCGGTTCGCGCTGTATCCACATAAACGAACCGAAGTGTGCCATTATCGAAGCCGTACAAAACGGCACCATTGCACGAAGCCGGTATCAAAACTATATTAGCATGGTGCTGGGAGAGGATAACAGAAAGTAAGGCTATGGAGTATTCTGTAGGTAAATATCATTTCTCATACCATTCCCGGGGAGAAAAAACATGGGGAGAAGAGAAAGTACTGCTGGATGAGAGCATTGATCTTACAGCCGGTACACCGTGGCACGCTACCGGATTTACGATAGAGAAGCTCTTCGATGATGCTCTTTACGCTCAGTTCGCCAAGAATGTATATAGTCTGTTGATCAGTCGCTGGCAACAAGCAGGATTACCGGTAGACTATAATTTTACGCTTTCACGTTATCATACGGTAGCCGAAGATTTCGCAACACACCTCAAAGCCGTTGACAAAACAAAACTACTCAACATAAGCGAGTTTCCGGTTGCTGTACATCTGTTGGAAGAACGTATTTCCGAAATCTGCAAGACTTCCCTGATCACTAAAAATCCATTTGACCAACAACGTGTATTTCATTTTCGGGTAATACGCCCCAGCAAGACCGATAATAATCCACTGCATCGTGATATCTGGCTTGAAGATTACGACAATTGCATTAATCTCTATATACCCATTGCCGGCAGCAACGAACTTACATCGCTCATGATGATTCCGGGAAGTCATACATGGCCGGAGTCAAAAATTGAACGAACCGTAAAGGGAGCTGATATCAATGGTATCAAATACAACGTCCCTGCAGTTACCGCTATTAAAGGAAATTTTACGATGCTGCGGCCATCGCCGAACCTTAACGAAGTGTTGGTGTTTTCTCCTTATCTGATTCATGGAGGTTCCATCAACTCATCAAAAGATGATACCCGCATCTCTATTGAGATTCGTCTGTGGAAACGATCGTATTAATTGAACTTGATTTTGTTATATACATTGCGCAGGAATGCCAGCGGCAACTTCAACTGTATAATGGCATAATAAAAAGTATCCTCCCATGCTGGTGAGGTTAGCTCCTTCAACAAGGTATAAAATGATTCGCCTTCTTTGAAGTTCTCCGAAAACGCGGATTGCTTCAACTCATAACGCACGCGTTGAATCAAAGCCTTTTCTTCTGACTCGTTTCTAACGAGCTTTTGTGCTTTGCGGCACACCCTGTAAGTAGAATCTAACTGACGATCGCCAATTTTATACCACCCGGTAGACATAGATTCAGGAGTCTTGCGCACAATGGTAAGTTTCTCGATGGTATAATTATACCGGTACTTGCGAGCAGAGCGCACCCAGAAATCAAAATCTTCATAGGCAAGATTCTCATCGTATCCACCAAGCTCATCCAACACTTCTTTCCGGATCATCATTGTGGGCGATGATATAAAATAAGTAGTGAGTACATCTTTAAACACATCGCCTTCCGGTATGGATCGTATCAGCTTCCTGCGGATCAGATTGTCAAAATGATTGTATAGAAATTTACGATCGCTGGTAACATAAATGGCATCCGAGAATATAACACCTACTGAATGATTCAGCTTTCCGAAAAACTCAACCTGCTTTTCCACCCGCTCGGGCACCATAATATCGTCCGTAGCAAAATCGATGATATAGTCTCCTGTAGCCAATGCAAAACCTTTGTTGAATGCTTTGCAGTTACCAACGTTGGCTTGCAGTGGTAAAAAGTGTATATCGCTTCGCCCGGATCGTTCTATAAAGTTCCTGATTACCGATGCGCTATTGTCTTTACTGGCATCATCCACAATAATGATCTGAATGTTTTTATAAGTCTGATCGATTACCGATTGCAACGCCTCCTCCACGAACTGCGCATGATTATAACACAGGCATATTACTGAAACAAGCGGACCTTGCATTACCATGTTTTACGAAACGTTAACTTGGGTGTCGGCTTGCCACCCAGGCGAAGTTTAAAATCCAGTAAACCAAAATTTGGTTTGCCGTCTGTTGCCGAGGTACCGAGGTCAAGCATAGCTATATCATTATCAACACAAAACCGATGCATGCCTTCCAGGAGCATTACTACAGGGCTATAGGCATCGTATTCTTTGTCGTGATCGGAGTAAAAATTATAAAGTATATTTTCACGCACGCGAACAGCGATAGAAGCGGCTACCAGTTTACCGTCATGGTATATACCAAACAAATAATACTGCTCCGGAAATTCATGAACCGTTTTGCGCAGATCGGCCAGCGTCATCGACAAGCTATATCCTTTCTGTTTGCGACATGCGAGAATAAAAAGATATACATCGTCCAGCGATTCATTATCTATTGTACGGAAAAAGAGCTGCGCTTCCTGGGCCTGTCGCAGCTTTCGTTTTTCCCAGGTATCGGCATGGGCTATAAAATCAGGCTTCACTTCTATAATCGTTCCTACTTCCGCATCTACCACCTGGAAGCCTATATTTAGCAGAAACGTTTCTGTCAGCGCATTTTGCCGGTAACAATAATTTTGCGGAGCATGTTTGATGGTAAAAACAGATGCGCCTTTCTCGCGGATACGATTCGTTACAAATTCGAGAAAGGCGTAAAGCACTGCGGGTGCTACATCGTCTGCACACTCAAGGCCACCAAAAGGTGCACGCAGGGGACTGTTAGCCTCTTTACCATCAACGTGAACATGCATCAGGCAGTCAACGCATTTATACTTATCATGCAATGCATAAAAGGTATACCAGCCTTCAGGTGACTGCAGGTATATATGTTCATACTTATTGAATAAAGAAATCGCCAGGTCTGTAGAATATGCGATCGGCAGAACGCCTTCATGAAAACTATACTCTTCCAATCAATACGGGATTCCTAGTTTTTTATAAACAAAGTGCATGAGCCACGCGGGGCCGATCAGCAGAAACTGAACATCTTTCAAAAACGATGGTTTCTTGCCTTCTACTTTGTGCCCGTAGAACTGGCCGATCCAGGCGAGCACAAATATAGCAATGCATACCACCCAGAGTGGCGCTATATTGAGGCGCGTAATAACATTGGCTACCGCCAGGCAGGCAACGCCAAACAACATCATGCCAATGCTAAGCGGTATAGATAGGGAAACATAATAGATCGTTACCAGCACCAGCACTACCGTAGCCCAATTTGCATATACATTTCCCTGGCCCAATACCGATTGCACCGGTTGCGAAGGTATAGATGCAATGAGCCCTACAATGCTGAAGAAGATCAGCGGCACACAGATCCAGTGAATGGATTTATTGGTATGGTTCTGATGGCTTTCGCCATACTCCGACAACAGTTGGTCTATTCTGCGCATACGCCCTTTCGTTTTGGGTAAGAAATTTACTTCATTCCGTTCAATCTTCAAACGCTGCACTCAGGCAGCTACTTTCGTTTTTACTTTCTGCCAGTCTTTTATCTGCCAGTGTATTTTGCCGGTGGTAAGATGATTTCCGTTCGCATCGTGGATCTTTACCTCGCAAATGATCACCACAGCTTCCTGTGTTTTCAAGGGCTCATAAACAGCACGCTGTATCCACTCTTCCGAGATCGTGAACGTAGCCGTTGCATCCATCTTGGCCTGGTAGTGATAATCCATTTCCAGGCGTTGCATAATAAGCCTGTATTTTCTTGAATCGAGTTTGCCGATCAGGAGAAAGCCGGTGGTAAATTCGGAGATCGTAGCCAGTGCACAGGCATGAATGCCGCGGATGTGATTGAAGTTTCTTTTACGGTAAGGCACCAGCGTTTTCAGGTGATAGTCACCAATTTCCAGTATTCGGAAACCATGTGGCCGATTAAAGGGAATCATCCGGTTTAAAGACCAGTTGAGAAGCATCCGGTAAAAAGCCGATGTCTTGGCCTTTTGCATCACAGTATTTGAATCCAGCATAATTTTCAACAATTCGAGGGAAGTTAGTGGAATTTCCCGGATTGAAAAGCGACCGTTATTACCGCTTTAGTCGATTGGCATGATTTTAGGACTTCCCCCATCAACAATGTTATCGGGATTATCCCCTTACGAAAATGAAAACGAATAAATTCAAACTGATCGACTTGTTGTTAATGACTCCTACCATTGCCGCATTGCTTTACGGCATTATCATTTCGATTCACCTCTGATCGAAATAACGTTCACCATATATACTATATACCTTAGAAACGGAGCGGCATAGATATACCCCTCTTTTTCTCCGGACAATCGGAATCAATATTTATACACTGCCGCTATAGCGGCACGGGCGATGCGTTCATCCTCTTCTTCCGACAGTCCGCTGATACCAATGCCACCCACAACTTTTCCCTGTTGAACGATTGGTAAACCACCGCCAAAGCCGGTTATACCTTTATCGCCCCAGAATGCCGGTGGCCTGTCACTGCCCAGCATAAATTCACCCATCTGCTTCGTTGATTTACGATCGCGGGCCGAAGTATATGCTTTATTCTGGGCTATAACCGATGCTGCAGGACTCGCTTCATCCATGCGCAGAAAAGCGATGAGTTCGCCTTCCGGGCCGGCAACAGCAACCGCCACATGTTTCCGGACCTTCGAAGCTTCCTGCACTACCTGATCCAACAAGCTAAGCGCGTCTGTATAACTTACTTTTTCAACGGAGTACATGCGATATCGATATAGTATATTTTTTACGCCTTACTTTTTGCAGCCGAAAGTTTACTTTTCCAGTAACCGTAGCTGAAGTAGATCACCAGGCCAAAGAGCATCCAGCCGAAGAATACGGCCCAACTGCGGGCTGGTATTTCAATCATCAGGTATAAACAGCACAACATTCCCAGCACCGGTATAAGCGAAAGCTTCTTCATAAAAGAAGCGATCGTAATGGCGGCTGCGAGTACTATGAATACAATAAACAATATTTCCTGATGCGATTCATTACCAATGTTGCTCACCGATGATACAATGCGCTCTCGAAATCCATAGAGAAATATAGCAAAGAGCACCGGCACAATCCATTGCCCATTGATCCTGGGAAGATTAAATTTCTTTGCGTCTTTATCCTCCACTTCGGGCAACAATAGAACACCTCCACACACCAGCACAAACGCAAACAAGGTTCCTATACTGGTAAGGTCTGTCATCAAGGCACTCTCTACAAACAACGAAGGTATAGCAACAATAAAACCGGTTACAATCGTAGAGAACGATGGCGTCTGAAACCTGGGATGTATAGTGGAGAATTTCTTTGGCAGCAAACCATCACGGCTCATACTCATCCAGATGCGCGGCTGCCCGATCTGAAACACGAGCAACACACTGGTGGCGGCAAGCACAGCACTCACCGAGATAAAAAACCCGACTTTGCCGAGGTTGATCTTTTCAAATACATACGCGAGCGGATCAGACACATTGTTGAACTCTGAATAATTTACCATACCGGTAATTACCAGTGTTACCACTACATAGATGATTGTACAAATGATGAGCGAGTACATCATACCACGCGGCAGGTCTCGTTGCGGATTGGCGCATTCTTCTGCTGTGGTGGATATCGCATCGAATCCTATATACGCAAAAAACACAGCCGACACACCTTTCAGCACACCGGTAAAATTATTGGGAAGAAAAGGAGTCCAGTTATTGGTATCAATATAGAATACGCCCACCGCTACGATAATGGCGAGCACAACCAGTTTTAATCCCACCATGAAGTTGGCACTGCTGCGACTTTCTTTTATACCTATATACGCCAGCACAGTAATAATAGCAATGATCAGTGCCGCCGGCAGGTTGCATATAAATCTGAAGCTGCCCAGAAGCGGAGCGGTTGTCCAGGCCATGCCTTCGGTAGAAGCTCCGGCCGCTATAGCAGCGTCATACGAAGTTCTGGCTGTAGTCGGATCGGTTGTGAGCCACGCCGGCAAATGTATACCTATACCTTCCAGCAGGTTGGCGAAATAACTGCTCCACGATATGGAAACCACCACGTTGCCGATACCATATTCCAGAATAAGTGCCCACCCGATAACCCATGCGGCCACTTCACCGAACGTAACATACGAGTATGTGTAGGCACTGCCCGCCACGGGAACACGCGAAGCAAATTCAGCATAACATAACGCGGTGAAACCACAGGTAATCGCGGTAATGATGAAGAGAAATATTACCCCCGGGCCGCCATCATAAGCGGCTTGCCCAATGGTAGAAAAGATACCCGCCCCGATTACGGCTGCTATACCCAACGAAGTCAGGTCGCGTACCCCCAGTACTTTTTTAAGACTTGCGGAACCATGATCATCGTTTCCATCTTCAACATCTTTAAGGATTGCCGGGATTGATTTCTTTCGGAATAGGGAGTTAGACATTCAGTTCAGGTTTAAGGAGGGCTCAAAATAAATAAAAATTAAACAGGTTGGGTGCTCCGGGGGCCGGCACGGACAGTTTGTTTTTAGAATAACCACTAAAATTTCCGGTGATTAAAAGATGAGTTGATTTTTTAATTTAACTTAATGGCCTCGTGGAAGGAATTTTTTAAACGCTGTCAATTTGGATTTTTTAATGACTCCTCCGAAAGAACACCCGGACAACGCGGCAGATCAGGGCGTAGTACCGAAGACGAACATCACTGCGGAAGAACTTAACCTTCTGCCTCTGAAGGCTTTCAGTGGCAAGGTGAGTGTTATTACCGATGCTGAAAAGCTCTCAAAAGCTGTAAAGGAGATCGAAAAACATCCGGTGGTTGGCTTCGATACCGAGACACGGCCCAGCTTTAAAAAAGGACAATCCTATAGCGTGGCATTGCTTCAACTGGCATTGCCGCAAAAGGTATTTCTCATCCGCCTGCATCATACAGGCGTTACCGATGAACTGGCTTCAATTTTTGAAAACACCAACATCATCAAGGCAGGCGTTGCCATTCGTGACGACATCAAGGCATTGCAAAAGCTCAAGCGCTTTCATCCGCAGTCATTCGTAGAGCTCGCCAATCTCTCCAAGGATAAAGGATTGCAAGTAGAGAGTGTAAAAAAACTGACGGGATTGCTACTCGGTTTCCGCATATCCAAGAGCGCACAGACTTCTAACTGGGAAGCCCCTACCCTCACCGAAAAGCAACTGGAATATGCTGCCACCGATGCCTGGGTATGCCTCGAGATCTACAAAAAGCTGATCGCAGCCGAATAATTTACAGCCATTACACGTGCTGTAACCTTGACCTTACAAAGCAAGTTCAACCTTGTTGTATTTACCGGCACCTCATCAAGTCTGGTTAAAACATATTTTCCTATTTAATGCAAATCGGCTACACACCAATCTCACTTCCCCAACTTCCAGCCGCTAGCAGCAGAAGCCAGCAGCCCATACAAACAACGCCTGGGCTACACAAATCAACAATCACTCCACTCTATCCAGCATATTAAAATGACCCCATCCGTTAAAATCCTGCAGAAAGAAATTCTTTCCGCCAACTGGTACAAACTTTACAAGTACACATTCTCTATCACTGACAAGCACGGTGCAGAAGTAACCCTAAGTCGCGAAGCATACGATCGCGGCAATGGTGCCACCATACTGCTATACAACAAGCAGCAACGCACGGTAATCCTGACGCGACAGTTTCGCCTACCCACTTTTGTGAACGGTAACGACAGCGGTATGCTCATCGAAGCCTGTGCCGGTTTACTCGATCTGGATAATCCGGAGGATTGCATTCGCAGGGAAACCGAAGAAGAGACGGGCTATCGCATATCGCATGTCAAGAAGATATTCGATGTATATATGTCACCCGGATCGGTAACGGAGATACTGTATTTCTTTATCGGCGAATATTCGCACGACCAAAAAGTAAACGAAGGTGGAGGTGTGGATGAAGATGAAGACATTGAAGTACTGGAATACGACTTTGAAAAGGCATACGGCATGATTGCCGCGGGTGAGATACGCGATGCCAAAACCATTATGCTGCTGCAATACGCCAAACTTCACGACTTATTTAATTCCTGAAGCAGCAAAGAGCAGGGTAGTTAATCCGCACCGACTTTCTATTTTAAGGCATAATTATACTTTATTATGCCACGCTTTGTCACTACACTGCTCTTAATTCTCTGCACACTCATTGGGTATGCGCAGAAACTTCAGCTCGTTGAGCTAACGACAGAATATCAACACAATCCGCTGGGTATAGATGTTACCTCGCCACGCTTTAGCTGGAAACTTCGCTCTTCGCTGCGCGATGTTCTTCAAACTGCATACGAAGTTCGCGTAAGTCAGGACGATAAAGCCAAAACGCTGGTGTGGCAGAGCGGGAAAGTAACATCCGATCAATCGGTATTCATTCCTTATCAGGGTGCTCCGCTCAAAGCTAAACAACGGTATCGCTGGCAAGTGCGTGCCTGGGATAACAAAGGCAATGCCTCGGCCTTTAGTGAAGCGCAGTTTTTTGAAATGGGATTATTGAAACCGGACGACTGGCAGGCAAGCTGGATCGAACCTGCCTTACCGGGCGATAGCACCGGACAACCGGCACCCATGCTGCGAAGAACATTCGAAGCAAAGAAGGCCATTGCTTCTGCAAGACTATACATTACAGCACACGGACTATACGAAGCGCACATCAACGGTAAGCGTGTGGGCGATCAATACCTCACACCCGGCTGGACTAGCTATAACAAAAGACTGCAATACCAGACTTACGATGTTACTGCGCTCGTGCAGAGCGGCAACAACGCTACCGGCGTATTATTAGGCGATGGATGGTATCGCGGATACCTGGCATGGGGCGGGCTGAAGAATGTATATGGCAAAACGCTCGGGCTGCTCTATCAACTTGAAATAAATTATACCGATGGCTCCAAAGATGTCATTACTTCGGACGACAAATGGAAAGCATCCGCCAGCGCTATTCGCAAAGCCGGTATATATTATGGCGAGGCGTACGATGCACGCCTGGAAAAGAAAGGATGGGCAGCACCTGGCTTTAATGATACCGATTGGCAAGCTGTGCGCGTAATCAACGGTGGAAAAGAAAATATACTGGCTTCTTACGGACCACCTGTTCGGAAACACGAAACGTTCAAACCGGTAAAAATATTTAAAACCCCAAAGGGCGAAACTGTTGTTGACTTCGGTCAAAATTTAGTCGGGTGGATAACGCTCAAAGCAAAAGGTAACGCTGGCAACAAAATCACGATACGCCACGCAGAGGTGCTGGACAAAAATAAAAACGTATACCTCGATAACCTGCGAGAAGCTAAAGCTGAAGTAGTATATACCTTGAAAGGTGGCGAGGAAGAAGTGTATGAGCCGCACTTCAGCTTCTTTGGTTTCCGATATGCATGGGTAGAAGGATTTCCGGGCACCTTAACAGCGGATAACATTTCAGCTACTGCACTCTATTCCGACATGGCGCCAACGGGCAATTTCAGTTGCTCGAACGCTCTCATCAACCAATTGCAGCATAATATACAGTGGGGTCAGAAAGGTAATTTTATAGATGTACCTACCGATTGTCCGCAGCGTAATGAGCGCCTCGGCTGGACAGGTGATGCGCAGGTGTTCAGTCGCACAGCTGCCTATAACATGAACGTGGCATCGTTCTTTCACAAGTGGTTGAAAGATGTAGCTGCCGATCAGCGTAGCGATGGTGCTGTGCCGTTTGTTATACCGAACGTACTGGGCGATCAGGATGTGGCCTCCACCGGCTGGGCTGATGCGGCCGTTATTATACCCTGGAATCTATACCAGGCTTTTGGCGACAAACGCATTCTCGAGAATCAATATGAGAGTATGAAAGCCTGGGTAAACTATATGGAGAAGAATAGTAAGAATGATCTCTGGAACACCGGCTTCCACTTTGGTGACTGGCTCTTCTACCGACCTTTTGATGATAACGATGGTCGCTCGGCCGTAACCGATAAGTACCTGATAGCACAATGCTTCTGGGCGCACTCGACACAATTACTACTGAATGCTGCGCAGACATTGGGTAAAACCGAAGATGTGCAGCATTACAGCGCGCAACTTAAAAAGATCAAAGACGCTTTCATAAGAGAATATACAACACCCTCCGGCAGGTTAGTGTCAGGAACCCAGACAGCATACGTGCTTGCACTGAATTTCGACATGCTGCCGGAATCACAACGTGCACAAACAGCAGAGCGCCTAGCACTGAACGTAAAAGATTACGACAACCACCTCACTACGGGTTTTCTCGGCACCCCATACCTCTGCCATGTGCTGACACGCTTCGGCTATACCGATGTTGCTTACGATTTGCTGCTGCAGGAAACATATCCGTCATGGCTATACCCCGTAAAGATGGGAGCTACTACTATATGGGAACGTTGGGACGGTATGAAGCCCGACAGCACTTTTCAAACACCCGGTATGAACTCATTTAACCATTATGCTTACGGTGCTATAGGCGACTGGATGTATCGCACAGTGGCGGGTCTGCAAGAAGCCGCTCCCGGTTACAAGCAAAGCCTTATTGCTCCTGAACCTTCGAAGGGAAGATTAACAACCGCTACTGCTGAACTGCAAACTTTATACGGCTTGCTCAGTTCCACATGGAAAATAGAGAATGGTATATTTATACTTGATGCACAGGTGCCGCCCAACACAACGGCAACCATAATATTGCCCCATGCAGCCGATCAACATGTTACTGAACACAAAGCAGAACTTTCGGCAGCCAAGATCACCCCTGAAAAACAAGGTGAAGACCTGAAGATGAAGCTCGGCTCGGGAGTATATCATTTTGAATATAGCTGGCATTGATAGAAACTATATATCATAAAACATAAGAGCAGCTAACTTACAGTAAGATGATTGACTTGGATTGACAACGGGTAGTGTTAGACGTCCGGTTATCACGGATGATTTTTCACGATTCTGCAAGCCGGTGCGAAATTGAGTTTATGCTTTCTTGCAAAATTGTAGACGCACCTTGATATTTTTTTTTATGAAGTTTTCGCTGGCGAAAACTTCATAAAAAAATTAGAAAGCCGAAAACCTGTTGGGCCGCTGGCGGCGCAACAGGAGCTTGTTAAATCTTTCCCCGAGGTTTCGCAAGCGAAACCTCGGGGAAAAGACTCTCAAGGTGCGCCTGCAATTTTGCAGAAAGTGTAAATCTCAACTTCGCACCGGCTAGCAACAACTGACCAGAAGGTGATATACCGGTAAATCATCTTGGCAGGAATTGATAAATAGAATTATCTGTAACGATAAAGCGGCTACTGTATCACTTCCTTCACCACCACATCAATGTCACCGGTAATAATAGCATTATTACCCGTGCTGTTATCCGCACCACTCAATGTAAAATTTCCCTTTACATGACCGGAAGATCGATCAAATGAAAAACCAGTAACCGTAACATCGTTGTTAATGCCTGACTCCATGCTAAAGTGGATCACCGGATCGTTGGTGGTTATATATTGAAAACTATAATTGATACCATCCGGCGAGGTGTCGGTTTCACTGGACAATGAGAAATTTATCGACAAGTAACTTCCCGTAGAAAGATTCTGTCGCATAATCCGTATATCTACAGCTCCGCCCGATTCTACACGATAGTATGAATAGGCACTTCCTTCGGGATAATAACCCGGTGCATACTGGGTATATTCAAACGACTGGTTGATTGCTGTCTTTTTATCGGAAGCTATACCCACCAGTGTTCCTTTTATATGACCTTGCTGCTGATATTCCAACGCGGGCACATCATCATCTTTGCAACCTGCCAGCAATACAACAGCGGCCAGCAGGCACGCAATGCTTATCTTGTTCAGGCGCATCATCATTGTATTACTTTTTTCACTACAACATCAAAAGACCCTGTTACCGTAGCAGTGTTATCGGTACTGTTCTTATCGCCCGATAAAGAGTAATCGCCCTTCACTTGTCCCGTAGAGGCGTTGAATGAAAAGTTACTTATCTGCGCTACATTGGTTGAGCCGGTAGACATAGAGAAGTATAATATCTTGTCAGTCTCTTTGATATAAGTCAGGCTTATACTATACGATGGAGAAGTATCCTGTGCATTGGCAAGCGTAAGCTGAAAAGACATGATACCTCCGGTTTGCATATCCTGACGGATGATCTGAATATTAATACTTTCATCACTGTTAACAGAATACAGCGAAGAGTATGGTCCGTAATAAGAACTGGGAAGATAGCGGTTGTAGCTGAATTGCTCATCGATAGCAGTCTTGTCATCTGAAGCGGTTCCTTTGATGGTGCCTTTCACGAATCCCTGCTCAACGTATTCAATGGCAGGTACATCATCATCGCTACAGCCGGAAAAAAATACCAGGGCACACAACGCCATGGCCAGAACGGTTTTGGTCTTGTTCATAGGGGGATCTTTTAGTTAATTATACTTATACAAGATATAACAAAAGTTCGATTCCATAACATGGCTTGCCGGCCGTTTCCACTTACCTTATTTACCTACTGCATTCCTATGTTCACCTACCCTGCTCCACAACACGCCTATCCATCCTGGCCATCCGCTATACCCGGGCCGTATATTCGTCTAACTAAAACATCATACCACATGAACACAACTCAGTATATGGAAAATAAAACATGCAGAAACCATGAAGTACCCGACAGAACAGGCCGTGCGTTAGGCGGTATTGTAATCATTGCTGTAGGTGCCGTATTGCTGGCCAGCAAAATGGGCGTTGTGTTTCCGGAGTGGATATTTACCTGGCAGATGATCGTGATCACAGCCGGTATATTCTTCGGAGCGCGCCACAGCTTCCGTCACTTCGGATGGCTGATACCGGTAGCCGTGGGCACACTCTTCCTGATCGATCGCTTCGATGACAGCTTCTCACTGGGCCATGTAATGTGGCCGATCCTTGTAATCGCTATCGGACTGAACATGATATTTCGTCCGAGACATAGAAGAAAATAGTTGCTGGCTACAAGCTGCTGGCCGGAAAGTATAATATTGGCGTGGGGCCTTGCCTGTAAGGGGTGAGGCCTTTCTTTTCTAGATAAAGACAATGCCTATACTGATTACAATTCGATTATCTGTTTGATTTTCTCTTCGATGACTTTTAGCCTGGCAGATCGAATGAGTGGCTGCAGATGACATGAGATGATCTCTCTGCGGTTACTATTTTTCCATATTGTTTGATATTCCTTCTTCAGGTATTCTCTTACATCTGCTTCCGATTCGCTGATCTGTTTCACAAGAGAGATAGCATTATCGGTGAGATATACTATATCTTCAAAATCGTGGCTGGTAATATAATTTCCCTTTCCTCTTCCGTTAAAGGCCGAGAACTTTGTAGCTAAGAAATACGCCAGCGGAAGTATATTAACATCCAAGTCATTAGCGATTGCATGAGGTTGTATTTTTTGCAAACCAGGCTTATACCACGGGTTTGAAAATCCAATCACATTTTCATCGTCAGGCATGATGTCAACTGTTACATCTTCATATTTAAACCGGCAAATTACATGTGAGCTTTGGTCTGGTGAGAAACCCAGTGTTGTGAGCTCGTCCTGCAGCTTTGCCCAAGCAGCATAGCCTTCCAACGTCAGACTTAAATCAATGTCCATGGTAGGACGCACTTCATCTGCAGCAGGATCATCGGCGTATACGCTAATCATCGCGCCACCCACAAAAGCAACCTTCTGTCTTAAATGTTTCAGAGCAATCGCTATTTTTTTAACTACTTCAATATTGATTGTCTTATTTTCCATCTTCTGATATTAAACGTTCGAGTTCTTGCCTGGCCAATTCCTGCTCACGGGCTTTTCCAACTCTTATTACATCCACCAGGGCCAGTAATTGATAAAGATCATTGTCGTCTCTGCAAGGCTGAACCAACGTTGGGTAGAGCGGTGGAACAGCTTGACCTTTATCGCTGCCATTCGCATCAGGCCATACATAGACAGACTCTGCCGATGAAATCATCTTGTTAAGCGGAGGCGCACTGTGGGCAGTTTTCAATCCACGGGTAATAACACCCGGCTTTTGAGGAAATACATATTTGATTCCATGCAGTAGAAACTCAATCAAAGCCAGCTTGTTGATGTTTTCTTTGGACTCATCTATCAACCCGGCTTCCATAGACCGGTTCAAAGATTCACTGACTTCCGATGCACTTATGCCCAAGTGTTGAGCAATAGTTTTCATCTGCCATTTCTCTTTTCTTCGCTGATAAGAAATGATCTTTAAAAGGATGGGGATATCCTGCGGCCGCATGCCTGTGTGTTTTTTCATAAAAAGATCTTTTAATTCTCAATTCGCGATTCGCGAATTGCAAATCAAAATTGTCATTTTCTCCTGAAATTCCAAAGAATGATTTTAGCTAGCCATTTGCCTTGGATTTGTTTCCGCTTCTTACATTTTCACCTACTGGTTTCCCCTTTTCACCTACTGGCCACCTTTGCCGGCCTAAACACGATGGCTGTGGGCTGCAGATGCCCGTACATTTGAAATAAAAAACAGAAAAAATGGATACGCAAGAAAATACATCGGCAACACCCGCTAACCCAAACCAATCTTACAACGATTACCACAACAATCCGTCAGGTCGTGCCTGGGCCGGGCTGGTGATTGTAGTGGTAGGTGGCGTGTTGCTGGCAAAACGGGCAGGTGCAGACCTTCCTTCCTGGCTGTTTACCTGGCCTATGATACCGATCGTGTTCGGTATTTTCGCCGGTGCCAAACACAGATTTCGTCACTGGGGCTGGCTTATACCGGTAGCCATTGGCTTTATCTTTTTGAGTGAACAATTTGTAGACATTTCAATTGCTCAATACTTCTGGCCCTTATTCATTATTGTAATTGGTCTGGCCATGATCTTCAGACCCAAGCGCAACCGCGAACATGCCTGGAGACGCTGGGAAGAAAGACGTCATCGCCGGTTTGGCGGTGATCGGTTCAACAACGATCGGTTCACAGACGTCAATACACAAAACACAGAAGAAGACTATATAGATGCCGTAACCGTATTTGGCGGTGCCAAAAAAGTAATAATCTCCAAAGACTTTAAAGGCGGTGAAGCAACAACCTTCTTTGGTGGTGTTGAGATCAACCTGATGCAGGCCGACATCAACGGCAAAGCAGAACTCGAATTGGTGCAGGTATTTGGCGGAACAAAACTCGTGGTTCCTTCCAACTGGAAAATACAAACTGAAGAACTGGTAAGCGTATTTGGCGGGCTTGATGATAAACGCAAGAATATCACAACGCCCGATCCCGACAAGATACTCGTGCTGAGAGGTACGTGTGTATTCGGTGGCATCGACATCAAGAGCTACTAGCTGACCACTGGTAATCTATCCTTAAAACAATATGTATTTCATTCTCATAACCCTTCAAGCATTACTTATGAACTGGTACATCGCAAAAATTGTCTTTGGCATCACGGCTGAGAACAAAGACACCAAACAATTTGACGAACAACTGCGGCTTATTGAAGCGGAGACACAGGAAGAAGCTTTTTTGAAATCGCGCATGATCGGACTGAGCGAAGAGGATTCTTTTCTAAACGACAAGAACAACCTGGTGAAATGGGAATTCATCAATGTATCAGAACTTGTACCGATCAAGAAGCTGGAAGATGGTGTAGAAGTATACTCCCGCATTCACGAGATGGAAGAAGCGAAATCATACGTTAACTTTATACACCAAAAGGCTATGGCATTACGCCTTAACGCTATGCCATTGTTCTGATCTTAACTGATTAACGCTTGAATATACCCCGCATATCAAACCGTAAAATTACCATCGCGTATATTACCTGGTGGCTTTTACTGGTACTACTTGAAACATACGCGATTGAAGAAACTTTCGGTCTTCGCCTGATGGTGGCGCTGGCCGATGCATTGAACATGAATTTACTGCTGGCAACTGCGGGATACTTTATGTTCAATTCCCTGCGCTTCTATCAGCCGGGTCCGAAGAACGCGTTTTACCTGCTGGTATGGAGTATAACATTGGCAGTACTAAGTGTAGTGTTGCATCGCTGGTTAATGGCTACCTACCTTTTTCCGGACGACACGCAATACATGAGCTACCTGGAAGGTTCGCACCTGATACGCGGAGTTATAGCCTGGCTCATGATTGCTCTCATGGCGGTGTTAAGCTGGGTGTGGTTTGTAATACAGGATCAACAGGCATACGAGAAGCGTGAGGAAGATGCTGCACGATTAGCGCGCGAAGCCGAGCTCGCTACGTTACGACAGCAACTGCAACCACACTTTTTATTCAACAGTCTTAACTCTATCAGTGCACTGGCAGGATCGAAACCGGAACAGGCTCGTATGATGATCCAGCAACTGTCTGACTTCCTTCGTGGAACAATCAGACGCGATGACCAGCAACTGGTAACACTGGAAGAAGAGCTGAAACATTTACAACTATACCTTGAAATTGAAAAGGTACGCTTCGGCCACCGGCTCAAAACAGAAGTGATCAAAGAAGAAGCTTCGCTGGCCATGAAACTTCCATCACTGTTACTGCAGCCTATTGTAGAGAACGCGATCAAATTCGGATTATATGATACGACCGGTGAAATTACCATTCGCATCAACTCCGCTGTAAAAGATCATCAACTGATATTAACGGTGGAGAATCCCTTCGATCCGGCCACGGCACAACCGAGGCAAGGCACAGGCTTCGGGCTGTCGGCCGTACAACGGAGACTCTATTTGCTGTATGCACGCAACGATCTGCTCATTACCCGGCAGCCAGAGCAACAACAACCTATATTTATAACCGAAGTACATATCCCTCAAACGGCATGATTAAAGTTATACTCATCGATGACGAACCGTTGGCCCGCAGCATTACCCGCGAATATCTGCAGCCCTATACCGATATAGAAATTGCGCAGGAATGCAACGATGGCTTTGAAGGCGTAAAGGCTATCACCACACATAAACCCGACCTGATTTTCCTCGACATACAGATGCCGAAGATCAACGGTTTTGAAATGCTGGAATTGCTGGAGCAGCCACCGGCCGTAATATTTACTACCGCCTTCGATGAATATGCCATGAAAGCTTTTGAAGCACATGCCATCGATTACCTGCTGAAGCCTTTCAGCAAAGACCGTTTTGACAAAGCGATTCAAAAATGGTTGCAACAACGCGGCAGCGCTACCGCTGAAAAGAGCACGCAAGTATTACTGCAGGAAGAGATCCGCCAGCCGGAGGAACGCAATCGCATTGTAGTAAAAGAAGGCGGTAACATTCGCATTATACCGGTGCACGAGATCCAGTATATAGAAGCGTATGACGATTACGTGAAGATCTACACACAAAAGGAAATGTTCCTGAAAAAGAAAACGATGAGCTTCTACGAACAATCGCTCGATGCCAACCAGTTTGTACGCGTGCATCGCTCCTATATCATCCAGTTAAATCAGCTCACCCGCATTGAGCCATTGGAAAAAGATACACATGTAGCCTTGCTTAAAAGTAATGTGCGCGTGCCATTAAGCAAGAGCGGGTATACAAAACTGAAAAGTGTATTGGGATTATAAGTACATTTATAGTGCGGTCAATTCTTGTAATAAGTCCGTTCAACGATTATGGAAGACCAGCAGAATACAGATAAGCCAACTAAAGCCGAAGAGGCAGCCGGTATTTATAGGACATGGCCTGCAAAAAGATTGGTTGTGAGTTCACCGGAAGAACAGGAACAACACATGTATGCATACTGGCTCAGCCTGACACCTGAACAAAGATTGAACTAGTGTTGGAACTGCATCGAAAATATATAGTGATGATGTTATAAGTCTCTTCCAAAGACAGGAACCAGAATATACTTTGATCATGCATGAATATTTTCATTAACGCGCATGCGAATAACTACTAATCCTACTTTGTCAACTCCGGCCCGCCCGATTTATAACGACAGGAGATTCTTTCATTTCTGAACAGTGGTTGTTTGCATAATTGTGCTCGCCGGTGCGAAGTTGAGTCTTACGCCTTTTACAAAATAGTAGGCGCACCCAGATAATCTTTTTTCCGAAGGTTTCGCTGGCGAAACCTTCGGAAAAAAGATTTAAAAAACTGAAACCTGTTGTGTTGCCAGCGGCACAACAGGTTTCAGTTTTTTCTTTCGCTCCTGCACTTTTGCTATAAAAGTAAGTTGAAATTGCCGCGGGTTTGACCAAACTACATGAAGCGCAAAGAATAAGGTAACAAGTTCCAGGGTATGAACAAGATTAAACCTGACAAAGTAGAACTAAGCAACAGAGCCAAAGACAAAGCCGATATTGAAGAGCTTCAGAAGATTATTCAACGCAAAAAAAGCAATAACCTTTACTATATGTCCTTAAACCGCGTGCTTCTTCAAACTCAATCGCGCGAGGAATGCGCTGATGAGTGTGAGGAATGCACCTGCCATCATAGCGGCTCCCGGAAAATAAGTAGCACCTGTTGATTTTGAAGAGTAGTGATGAAAGATCGCCGTCATCATTACCGGGCCGAAAATAGAAGTAAGGCTCATCAGGCTTGTAAGCGCCCCTTGTAATTCTCCTTGTTCATTCGCTGGCACTTGCGCCGACATAACACCTTGCAGCGAAGGACCGGTTATACCACCCAGGCAATAAGGAATCAAAAAGGCATACATCATCCATCCTTCAGTAGCTATACCGAACAGAAAAAATCCAATCGCATATAATCCTAATCCTATATAAATGCTTCGCTCCTGCCCCAACTTCGGAATAATAAACCGGATCAACCATCCCTGCACAATAGCTACCAACAGTCCGACAAAGGCAAGCGAATATCCCACCCCTGCCTCATCCCAATTGAATTTCTCCATGGTATAATAAGACCATGTACTTTGCACCGCATGTCCTGCAATGTAAACGAGTACAATGGACGCAACGAGTCCCAGTATAACTTTATAGCGTAAAAAGAAAATCAATGACCCTACAGGGTTGGCTCTTGCCCATTCGAATGGACGTCTGTTTTCAGGCTTCAGTGACTCTGGCAAAATAAAGAATCCATACAACCAATTGAGCAACGTAAGAACGGCTGCCCCAATAAATGGAACACGCAAACCATATTTGGCAAGTATACCTCCCAATGCCGGGCCGATGATGAATCCTAAACCGAATGCAGCACCGATCATTCCAAAGTTCTGCGCACGTTTTTCAGGTTCGCTGATGTCGGCAATATAAGCGGCTGCCGTTGTGAAGCTTGCTCCCATAATACCGGCAATGATGCGGCCTACAAAAAGCCACTGAATGGTGGGAGCAAATACCAGAAATATATAATCAACTCCAAAACCAAAAAGCGATGCAAGTAGTATGGGTCTTCTGCCAAAGCAGTCGCTAAGGTTTCCCATCAGAGGCGAAAACGCAAATTGCATGATGGCAAATGCAGCAAGGAGCCATCCTCCATATTCCGATGCTTCCGGAATATCCACATGGAGCATTTCACTGATCAAACGCGGCATAACCGGAATGATGATACCAAAACCAATAACATCGATTAAAAGTGTAACGAAAATGAAACCAAGCGCTGCGTTTTTCTTCTCTGCCATACGGTGGGAATTATCAGGCTGTAAATAAAGCTAAAATTGAAATAGAACGGCTTCAAAGTTTAAAGTTTAAGGTTTAAAGTTTAAGGTTCGCAGGAAAATGTAAATCTTCGTCCTAAACTTTGAACTTGAAAACGTTGAACCAATTTTACCGGACAGAACGATGCCATTTTTCCACCCATAAATGCATTCTACCCATTTCTGTGGATGGCTGGTACAAGTAACCGTTCAGACATTGTGCTGGAAAATAAAATTATACAGGCACGATCTTTACCTTATATCTTTCAAACCTTTCTTACCCGTTATGTTCAACACGATAATGATAGGTTATGATACACCGGAATTTAAAAAATGTAAGCATCCTCATCGGTGTTGCAGTGTCTGCAATCATCTGGGGATTATTCGTGTTCATGTGAGAACAATCATATTGTGAGCGTATAGCTTGAAGGAAAATAAACACCTTTGAATTTCGCTTTACAGGTTAGGTTTGTGAAGCAATCTCTGTAGCAACCATTATAGCGGTGCACATGAATACGGTAAATCATTGCTGTCTAAGCGTGATGATCTCCAGCAAATGATAGTGATAAAAGTCTTTCA
>NZ_DAIQRQ010000012.1:31109-51364 GCF_036786105.1 Ohtaekwangia sp. | reverse complement strand
CATTGCTGTCTAAGCGTGATGATCTCCAGCAAATGATAGTGATAAAAGTCTTTCAAGTACTGATCCCGGCAAACGGCGAGGTTCTTTCTTTCCAATAATCTCACAACGGCAGGGTTGCAGCTTCCAGCGATGCACCCAGCGCTTTCATCAAGGTAATTTTTTCAAAAAAGTTTTCATGGTGTTTGATCTTGATCTCCGCTTCAAGTGTGCAGCCGGTAGTAAAATCCTGGTGCAGTATTTTTAGGTCGAAATCTTTCACCAGCTTCATAACATCCGGTGTGGATGCATATTCGTATTTAATGACGATTCGCTCCGTAACTTCGCATTCCATCATCACGGCATGATTCAGGGCATCTTCCGCAGCAATCTTATAGGCACTGATCAATCCGCCTACACCGAGCTTGGTACCACCAAAATAGCGGACAACAACAATCAGTATATTCGTTAATTCCTTTGAGCGTATCTGCCCTAATATAGGATCGCCCGCGGAATGATTGGGTTCGCCATCATCGTTCGCACGAAAGTGTTTTCGCTCGGGGCCCAACATCCACGCATAGCAATGATGGCGTGCATCGAAATATTCTTTGCGCAATGCCTCCAATCGCTCACGAATAATAGTCTCCGAATCTACCGGATAAGCAAACGCCAGGAACTTGCTTCCTTTCTCTTTATAAAAACCTTCTGCAGGCGCCTGGATGGTGCGATAGGTAAATACGGGCATGGAACGCAGATTGAAAATTATGCGTCAAAGAAAAGCATAAAAAATTTATCTGCCGATACGCAACCTTATCGTAAGCGGAGTAGTCTATCAAAAGTATAACCCAGCATTTATGAAAAAGTATATTTCCATCTTCCTGTTTATCCTCCTCGCCAGTGCGTCTGTATTCGCACAAACCCGTGAGACACGCAATGTGTCCGATTTTACAAAAGTAGCTTTTCGTGTTCCCGGTAAACTGTATTTGCGTCAAGGTACTGCCATGAAAGTAGAGGTTGAAGGCAAAAAAGATCTGTTGAATGAAATTGAAACAGAAGTAGAAGGCTCCAAGCTTGTTATTGGTAAAAAAGGTAAATGGTCGAACTGGAATTGGGATGATGACGATCGTATCAATGTATATATTACGATGCCTACCATTGAAGCATTAAGCGTGGGTGGCTCTGGCGACCTGATTGCAGAGACTCGTATTCATTCTCAAAACCTCGATCTGAATGTGAGCGGCTCAGGCTCTATGAAGATCGAAGTAGAGGTTGCCGGCGAACTGGAAGCAGATGTATCGGGCTCTGGCGATGTAATTGTAAAAGGTAAGTGCAAAAGTTTTAACAGCGATGTAAGCGGTAGCGGCAAGGTAAATGCAGCATTGACTATTGATAGCATGGCAGAACTCGGTATATCCGGATCGGGCAAAATTGAGGCGAGTGGCAAAGCCAACGTTGTTAAAACATCCATTACCGGATCGGGTAAAATACTGGCTGCCGATCTGGAAACCAACCGCTGCGATGTGCGCATTTCCGGTTCTGGCGATGTAGAGATCAATGTAAAGGAAGAGCTTGATGCCAGCATT
This sequence comes from Ohtaekwangia sp., assembly GCF_036786105.1. Lineage (NCBI taxonomy): Bacteria > Pseudomonadati > Bacteroidota > Cytophagia > Cytophagales > Fulvivirgaceae > Ohtaekwangia > Ohtaekwangia sp. Next base: position 49,805 of record NZ_DAIQRQ010000012.1, on the reverse strand, counting down.
ACCGGCAGCGGCACAGTAACCTACAAAGGCGATCCGAAAAAATTAAACAGCCATTCTGCCGGCAGCGGCAGAGTGCGCAAGATGTAATTATCAGAGAACCTCTTTTTATATATACTTAGGAAGAAAGCCCGGTCAGTTTTGACCGGGCTTATTTTTTTAGGATCTTTTAGGATCTTTTCCGAAGGCATACTTTTTTTGCTAACACCATCTATGCATATCGATATCAACTCCGATTACGAAACCGCGCTGCAATTACTATTATCGTTTGTGATTGGTTCGGCCATTGGTCTCGAACGCGAATATCGCAGCAAGGCAGCAGGCCTGCGCACCATGATCATGATCTGCCTCGGCTCTACGATCTTCACTGAAATATCCGCAACACTCACTATATCCACGCCCGATCGTATTGCTTCCAACATCATTACCGGTGTTGGCTTTCTGGGTGCCGGTGTAATCTTTAAGGATACCCTTACCATTAGCGGCATTACCACTGCTACTACAATATGGATAGCTGCGGCGTTGGGCATGGCTGTAGGTGCCGGCGAATATTTTATAGCTTCTGCAGGATCGATTGCTGTGATTATCGTGCTCACCATTTTTGAAAATGTTAAGCTTATAATCACGCGATTTCACCAGGCACGCACCTATCGCATTACGTTATTGAAAGACGACATCTTTATACAGGAATTGGAAGCTACCTTTATAAAACACAAGCTTCGCTTTCTGCAGGATCGCTATATGAAAAATGAAGAGAGTTATATACTTATTTATGAAGCATTCGGGGGAGTAAAAAACTTTGATGGGCTTAACGAATTTCTTAAAAATGATCCGCGCGTGAAGCGATACGAATACTAACTATATATTTCCAAGCTATAGCATGGTACGATCGCGGCCAGCCATAAAAGGATATACCAGGCATAAAAAATATATCCTTTGAAACCGGGCACTGCTTGCAGATGGTGCATCAAAACACCGGCTTAGTCGCTGCCAGTTCTTTTTATTGGTAGAAGAAAAAACAGAAATACCCATTCCTGTACAAAACAGGGAATGGGTATTTTCTTGTCTGATCATCAGCAGGTCGTGTACGCGGATGTACTGCGCATGCAAGCTGCGCATGACTATAATGCTTTCACCCTAATAACCGTAACCGATGCAGCCGGCAGTACAGTTTTCAGTTTCCTACTCTTCAAACTGATCGCCTGTTCGGTTGGCTTTATATGGAAAGGATCATCCAGTGTGTTGATATCTTCCGGGCTTGCACTTTTCAATACCGAAAGCGTACCTGCTGCAGAAACATTCTTTGCACCCGATACCCGTATATCTACGGTTGCTTCTTTTTCACCCGTGTTCACTACTTTGATGATTACCTCCCTGGTTTTGCTATCCATCACAGCTGAAGCATATATACCGTTCTCTCCTGCCAGCGGTTTATTAGCAGCCGTAACCGGAATTATATGAGTACCTCTGTTGGTGGAGAACAATTTCTGCACATAGTAGTTTGGCGTACCGAAAGATTGCACATTATCAAACCAGATCAGATCCGGTGCCCACTGCCATCCTTCCACATGTGCGAACAGCGGTGCGTATGATGCCATCTGTACTATATCTGCATTGCGTTCGAGGCCCGTCATAAAAGCTGCTTCTGCGAGGGCACTCTCCCAGTTATTCTTCTTGTCGGGATCAACTTTGCGTTGTGTGTGTCCTGCATATTCGCCTGCAAAGATCTTCGGTCCGTTGCGATCATAGCTATCATAACGTTTGGCATTCGTTAAGAACCATTCCGGCGAACGGTAGTAATGCTCATCAATAAAATCGATATGCAAATCTCTTAGCTGTGGATTGAGGTAATCGAACAATTCTCCATCCGGAAAAGGTCCGGCACTGGTAATCAGTTTTATCTGCGGGTACTTCGCTTTAATAGTTTTTGCAAAAACTTTCAGGCGATCTATATATTGCTCACCCCATTGTTCATTGCCCACACCCATCATCTTCATATTGAATGGCGCGGGATGCCCCATGTCTGCACGAAGCTTGCCCCACCGGGTATCGGTGCCTCCGTTGGCAAATTCGATCAGGTCGAGTGCGTCTTGCAAATATGGATCAAGTTGATCGAGCGGCACCACTTCAGAAGAGTTGAACTGACAAGCCATGCCACAGTTGATGATCGGCAGCGGCTCTGCCCCTATATCTTCGGCGAGTTGGAAGTATTCAAAGAAGCCAAGGCCAAAGCTCTGAAAGTAATCGGGTGCAGGGCGATGCTTGAACTCGGTATTCCAGCGGTTGATAATCAACTGACGGTCTTCCACATTGCCTACGGTTTTCTTCCACTGATACCGTGTGGCCAGCTCATATCCTTCCACAATACATCCGCCGGGGAAGCGTATAAAACCAGGCTTCAGATCAGCAAGCCATTGCACCAGGTCGGCACGCAATCCTTCCGGTCTGTTCTTCCAGGTATCGGCGGGGAAAAGGGAGATCATGTCGGCATCCAACGTTCCTTTACCTTCGAATGTGATGCGCAGTTTACCTTTCGGTTCGGTGGCAGAAGCTTTGAACGATGCCGTATGTTTCTTCCAGTCGCTGCCGCTAATGGTAACAGCGGTTCCTCCGATGCTCGCACCGCTGGCATTCAGCAATTCGAGTTTCAGTTTCACATCGCCTTCCGGAGCTTTTGCCCACACAGAAAAATTATACTGTATATCTTTCCGTATACCCATGCCTCTGAATCCTTCATTGGTAAGTGTATACGTTCCCTGCGCGGCATTCCATGAGATATGAGCATAGCGAGGATTGGATGGTCTTGTAGCCTGCTCGTTGACAATAAGTATAGCACCTTTTGCACCATCTTTACTTTCATCTTTCCAGCCCATGAGCGGCTGGGTAAATTCGAACGAACGGTTCTTCACCAGTTCGGCATATATACCGCCATCGGCTGCGAAGTTTATATCTTCAAAGAAGATGCCCCACATGGTTGGCTGTATAGCAGCACCCGGTTTTTCTGCATTCACCGTGAGCACCGTAGATTGTGCTATAGCGTGACTGAATACTGCTGCACTCATTGCTGTGAGCAGCCCTATACTTTTAATAAAAGAGAATTTCACACAAACTTATTTTAGCTCAAGTACTACTACGGAGCAAGCCGGCAATTTTACCTGAAGATTGCTGCCTTTTAATTGTGCACCTTTAAATGCCACAGGCTTTACCTTTTCAGGATTCTCGAAGGTGTTATGATCCGTCATGGAAGACGATGCCAGTATTCTTCCGGTTACACCAGTAGCCTTGCCATCGAGCGTAATGGTAATATCCTGCGCTTTTTTCGGATCTATATTTACCAGTGAAATATGCACTACGCCATTTTTATCCTTGGATGCAGATGCAGATATAGCGGGTAATTTATCAGAGCCGAAAGTATAGTCTGTGGTCTTCAATTCCAGCGGCAGCAGCGTGGCATCCTGGTGCACGTTATACATTTCGAGTACGTGGTACGTTGGTGTGAGAATCATTTTCTCTTCGTTGGTCAGAATTACGGACTGCAATACGTTAACCACCTGCGCAAGATTCGCCATGCGCACGCGCTCGCAATGCTTGTGGAATATATTCAGGGTGCTGCCGGCAATCATGGCATCGCGCATGGTGTTCTGCTGATAGAGGAAACCAGGATTGGTACCAGGCTCTACATCATACCATCCACCCCACTCATCTACTACAAGGGCTACGCGTTTCTGTGGATCATATTTATCCATGATAGCTGAATGCTTGGTGATAAGCTCATCCATGAAAAGCGCTTGCTTCATGATGGCAAAGTATTGCTCTTCCGAAAAGTTGGTAGCAGGGCCTTTATGATCCCAGTTGATCACTGAGTAATGATGCATCGCCAGTCCCGACATCATGTGATTCGGTATATCGCGCATCAAAACTTCTGTCCAGTTATAGTCTGATGAGCTGGCACCGGAAGCGATTCGGAACAGGTGATCGGTGCCTGACAAGTCGGGCATAAAGGTTGAATACTGGCGGTATATATTTGCATAGTACTCTGGGCGCATATTGCCACCGCATCCCCACGCTTCATTTCCTACGCCCCAGAATTTTACTTTCCACGGTTTCTCTCTTCCGTTCTCGGCACGCAGCTTCGACATGGGGCTTACGCCATCAAAATTTACATACTGCACCCAGTCTGTCAGATCCTCCACTGTGCCACTGCCTACATTGGCTGCGAGATAAGGCTCTGTGCCAATGAGCTCGCACATGTTCAGAAAGTCGTGTGTACCAAAGCTGTTATCTTCCGTAACACCACCCCACCAGCGGTTTACAATAGCTGGGCGTTTATCTTTCGGGCCTATACCATCTTTCCAATGGTAGGTATCGGCAAAACATCCGCCTGGCCAGCGCAGGTTGGGTATCTTTAGTTTCTTCAAAGCATCCACTATATCCAAACGAACACCGTTTTTATTCGGAATCTTTGCATTGTTCTCACCTACATAAAAACCACCATATATACAGTGGCCCAGGTGTTCAGCAAAATGTCCATAAATATGTTTGTTGATGACAAGCTGCGGATTAGCAGGTTGAAGACTAAGCTTTACTTCCGACTGACTATAGCTTATACTGAAAGTAATCAGTACTGCTAAACAAGACAGGGCTACATACTTTTTCATTATCCGGTTTAAGTTTAATTGAACTTTTGACAGAGCCAATTTACACTCAATCCGTTAAAAACGTATCATTTACACTTATCTTTTTACAACGTTTGAAATAGGTACAGAATTAAATAATTGATCCAAAGGGATCTGGCCGAAAGTGGAATTACGCGTTTGGACAATCAGATGAACTTCACACCTTCCTGGCGCAGCTTGCCATATTTATTCTTGTCGAACACATAGTAGAAAGCGCCTTTGCGCGATGATTCTTTTTCCTTCTCATCGAGTTTATTGAGGATGCCAAGGGAAAGAATTTTACGTGTGAAGTTCCGCTTGTCGAGCGGCTCCTCATATATAGCTTCATAGAGATTCTGCAAAGATGGCAGGGTAAATTTCTCCGGAAGCAGTTCGAAGCCTATCGGATGGTTAGCCACTTTCTGACGAAGGCGTTCTTTGGCAAGTGCTACCATTTCTTTATGATCGAAGATCAGGTCAGGGATCTTGTTGAGTTGGAACCAGCGTGCTTCATGATCGGATTGCAACTGCTCGCTATAGTCTGCTATATTGATAAGAGCAAAGTATGCTACTGAAATTACACGACCTGCTACATCGCGGTTTACTCCGCTGAAGCAATGCAACTGTTCCATGTATACATTGTTGAGGCCGGTGAGCTGGTGCAATACGCGGGCAGCAGCTTCATCGGTGCTTTCATCCGGACTTACAAAGCCCCCCATCAATGACCATTTGCCGCGCTCAGGATCGAAGCCACGTTTTATTAAAAGTGCTTTCAACTGCTGACCATCAAAACCAAAGATGATGCAATCTACAGCAACCAGTATGCGATCGTGACTTTTATATTTATTAATATCCATGCCTGAACGCTAAAGGGCCGTAGTATTTTACAATATTACCAGAACTTAACATACAAAGCCGTCAAAACCACAATCGTCATAATGATTAACACGAGCGTTGACGACTTTACTTTGAACATCTCGCGGTCTATCGCGAATGATTTCGGATTTACTTTCGGGCCTGTCAGGCTCATCACGATCATCACCACCATGGTGAAGAAGAACGACAATCCCATACAGATCAGGAAAGGAATTTCATAGCCGCCTTTTCCATTGGGATACGCGGTATAGAAGATTGTTTCATTACCAAACACGGCCGGCGCGAACTGGTTGAAGAAAACCGAGAGCGCAAAACCTGTAATCACACCGGCAATGGCAGCCGCTCCGGTAGTACGTTTCCAGAACATACCTAGTATAAACATGGCAAACACACCCGGACTGATGTAGCCGGTATATTTCTGGATAAAGGTAAATCCGCCTTCACCACCTATACCGAGCAGATCTTCCCATGTGAAGATCAGTGCCAGGATCATCGATGCAAACACTGTAACGCGACCAACCCACACCATGTTGGCTTCATCTGCTGAAGTCTTGAAATACTTCTTGTATACATCCAACGTAAAGATGGTGGATATACTGTTGAGCTTACCCGCCAGCGAAGCCACAATAGCAGCGGTGAGTGCAGCAATGGAAAGACCTTTCAGGCCGCTCGGTAAGAAACCAAGTATAGCGGAGTAAGCGCCATCTTTACTTCCGCCGGCAAGTTGTGGCAGATAACCGTTCTTATACAAAACATACGCTGCAATACCGGGCAACATGACAATCACCGGCATCATGAGCTTGATAAAACCGGCGAACAATATACCGGTGCGTGCTGTTTGCAGATCGGCACCCAGGGCGCGTTGTGTGATGTATTGATTGCAGCCCCAGTAGTTGAGGTTCACAATCCACTGCCCGGCAAAGTACATGGCAATGCCCGGCAACACTAAATATTTATTGATATACTCCTGCGGAGCATCAGGCCCCGGCTTGGCCAGGATCATGTGAAAATGGTCGGGCGCATTTTGCATCAATACTTTGAAACCGGCTATGGCGCTTGAGCCTAATCCGAACTTTTCGCTCACAATGGTAAGTGCCAGGTATATTGTAGCCAGTCCACCAATAATGAGCACACCTACCTGAATTACATCGGTATAGCCGATTACTTTCATACCGCCTAGTGTGATCACGAGTGCAAATATAGCCAGACCAATCATGAGTATATGTAGTGACTCTCCTCCTACCAATCCGTTAATGGCAACGGCTCCTAAATAGAGTATAGAGGTGAGGTTTACGAAAATGTACAGGAACAACCAGAACACCGCCATGATGAGCGCTACTGTTTCGTTGTAGCGCGTCTTCAGAAACTGTGGCATGGTATAGATCTTATTCTTGAGGTAGATCGGTATAAACCACACCGCGATTATGATTAACGCAATGGCCGCAATCCATTCGTAGGCTGCTACGGCTATGCCTACAAAATACCCTTCACCGCTCATACCGATGAATTGCTCAGCCGATATATTCGAAGCGATCAGCGAGGCACCAATAGCCCACCATGTAAGCGAACCTTCAGCCAGGAAGAAATCCTTTGTATCCGTTACGGCCTTCTTCTTTCGCTTATAAACCCAATACCCATACCCCGCCACAATGATGAAGTATATAACAAACACGAGGTAATCGGAAAATACAAGTGATTGGTTCATAGGAAAAAGATCAAGGTTTAAGGTTCAATGTTTATACTGGCGGCAGGCTTCTGGCTACCAGTGCCGGAGGTGCTGACTGCAGTAACGTATGCTACTTTATACTTTACTTTGCATTTAAAGCGTAAGTAAAAGCCACACACACCACGCACTCACACACATCCGGCAGCTAGCAACTCGCAGCCAGCAACTATTTATAGTATATTTCGTTCCAGCGCAATTCGTTTTTGAACTGGTATAAATTGGTTTGTTTACCGATGAGTACATATTCAATGCCGGCCATTTCTGCAAAATCCTGCAGGTGTTCGGAAGTCAGATTCTGGCTATAGCAAGTGTGGTGTGCACCACCTGCCAGTATCCACGCAGCGCAACCGGTTAACATATCCGGATACGGTTTCCAGAGTACGCGTGCTACGGGAAGCTTGGGAAGGTCTTGCAATGGCGCAACGGCTTCTACTTCATTCACGAGCAGGCGAAAGCGATTACCCATATCAATTACCGATGCATTCAATGCAGCACCCGGCGCGCTGTTAAATACCAGTCGCACAGGATCAGCTTTACCACCTATACCCAGCGGATGTACTTCACAGGAAGGTTTACCATCAGCAATTGACTCGCATATCTCGAGCATGTGTGCACCAAGCACCATTTGGTTTGATGGATCAAAGTGATAGGTATAATCTTCCATGAAGGAGTTACCACCTTTCAGGCCACTGCCCATTACTTTCATGGCACGCACCAGGGCAGCCGTCTTCCAGTCGCCTTCTGCACCAAAGCCATAGCCTTCTGCCATCAGGCGCTGCACGGCTATGCCGGGAAGTTGCACGAGACCATTCAGGTCTTCGAATGTATCGGTAAAGCCTTTAAAATTTCCCTGTTGCAAAAAGGCGCGTAAGCCAATCTCTATCCTGGCAGCTTCGCGAAGCGAAGTATGTTTATCACCACCTTTGCGTAAGGATGCCTGTAAAGTATATTTCTGTTCGTATTCGCTGGCGAGTTTGGTGATCTCGTCATCGGTAACAGCATTGACCACTTTTACGAGATCGCCTATACCATAGCCGTTCACAGAATAACCGAAACGTATTTCGGCTTCTACTTTATCACCTTCTGTTACGGCAACCTGGCGCATGTTATCACCAAACCGGCAGAACCTGGCGCCCTGCAGGTCGTTCCAGCCACTGGCAGCACGCAACCATACATTCAAACGCTCCTGTACACCTTTATCCTGCCAATGCCCTACTACAACTTTGCGCTCCAGGCGCATGCGCGACATGATGAAACCAAACTCGCGGTCGCCATGAGCGCTCTGGTTCAGGTTCATGAAATCCATGTCTATATCTTTCCACGGTATATCACGGTTAAATTGTGTATGCAGGTGCAGCAGCGGCTTCTGCAATATCTTCAAGCCACCAATCCACATTTTGGCAGGTGAAAAGGTATGCATCCACGCAATGATACCGATACAGTTCTTCGCATTGTTTACTTCCTGGCAGAGGTGGTATATCTCTTCCGGTGTTTTTAACACTGGCTTGAAAATTACTTTTACCGGTATAGCAGATGATGCATCGAGTTCACGCGCAATCTGCTGTGAGTGATCGGCTACCTGCTTCAATGTTTCTTCACCATATAAATGCTGGCTGCCGGTAACGAACCATACTTCGAGTTTCTTCAAATCGGTCATTGACGTAGTTGTTTTATGCTTTATGTTTTTGAATTCTATTTTGAGATAATATCCACAGAGGTAATGGTTGTGGGGAACCACACTTCCATTTCGCCAGCCCCGCGGTGCGCCCATGCATAATAAGGTATAGCGATGAAATTCTGTTTTACAGTAGATACCGAATTGTGTTGGGGATTTACTTTCAATGCTGTGGCTTCCCCTTTCAGCACGGTTACACCATTCAGTAAGTCTGTTTTATACTCCGGGCTGAATGTTGTTCCCACTGGCAGCACGAGGTTGCTCGTTAATCCGTTGTTATCAGGCCACTCAGCACAGTACATAAGCGGACCGCGCTGCAAAGCAACTTTACCAATATCGTCCTGCACTTTCCTGTTGGCCGCTACCTGTTTGATTTCCATCGGCAGGTTTACTTCTACTACATCTCCTTTCTTCCACTTGCGGCTCAATACTGCGTAACCGTTCTGCACAGTATAATTTTCAGGTTTGCCATTGATCGTAATCGTAGCTTTTGCTGCAGAAGTGTTGGTAAATGTATACAGATCAGAAGGCATAGCCTGGCCTTGCGCCCAACCCGGTATACGCACCAGGAGGTTAAAGGCCTGTGTTCCCTTCGGTGATATTGTGAAAAGTAATTTTCCATCCCATGGATAATTGTTCTTCTGTTCGATCTGTACAGATTTCGTATTTACACTCAGTGTAGATGTACCGCTGATAAATAAGTTCACATATACATCGTTGCCTTTCTGTGCATAGACATACCCCGGCACAGAAGGAATAAGGCGTGTAACGTTGGTAGGGCAGCATGAGCAAGTGAACCAGCCCGAACGCTGATCTTCAGAACCGTTTTGCTTCGCACTATTTTTTATCTCCATAGCATTGGTATAGAAGAATGATTTACCATCCATACCTACTCCGGAGATCAAGCCATTGTATAGTGTCTTTTCCAGTATATCAATATATTTCGAATCACCATGCAACAGGAACATACGGTGGTTCCAGTATACATTTGCAATGGCTGCACACGTTTCATTATAAGCGGTTGCGTTAGGCAATTCATAATTTTCACCGAAGCGCTCGCCATCGCCTACGGCACCAATGCTACCTTGTACATATATCTTTTTAGTAACTACATTGTTCCAGATCGAATCGATGGCTGCGAGAAAAGCTTTATCGTCTGTGAGTGCTGCTATATCTGCCATGGCGGCATACAGATACCCGGCACGCACCGCATGGCCCGTAGCCTCCGTCTGTTCCACAACCGGTTTATGGTCTTGCCAATAGGCGCCGTTCTTCCATGGATCTTTACTCTTGGAATCATAGCCGTTATAGTGGCCGCGTTCTTCAATAAAATATTTCGCAGTTTGTAAATACTCTTTCTTACCGGTGATGCGGTATAACTTCACAAGGCCCATCTCCACAACTTCATGGCCCGGTGCCACGTGTTTTTTATCCGGGCCAAACACAGAACAAACAAGATCTGCGTTGCGCAATGCTATATCAAGCAGGTTGCGTTTGCCGGTAGCCTGATAATGAGCAGCAGCCGCTTCGTAGAGGTGACCGGAATTATAGAGTTCGTGGCTCAGTTCACGCTCACGCTCCCAGCGTTCTTTACCAGCCCACACATGTGGTTCCTGCGGATTAATGGTACGTGCAGTATATAAATAACCATCAGGCTCCTGTGCCGCTGCTATCTTGGTGATAAGTGTATCGATGTATAGTTCCAGTTTTTTATCGGGATAAAGCGACAGTGAGAATGAAGCTCCCTCAATTGTCTTGTATATATCGGTGTCATCGAACGGATATACTGTGCAGAACTTTCCGCTTTTGGCCGCTGCCATCTCGAAGTTCTTTACGCGGCCGGTGTTTTCGCATCGCTCGAAAGAAGCTGGTATGGTTACGGTATGGTTGGTTTTTATGCGTGGCAACCAAAAATTATCAGTCAGTTTCACTTGCGTGAATGGAACGCCCTGTATCGGGTAGTCGCGATGCTGGGCATATGCGGTTGATACTGACAGGCATAGCAGAAACAGAATCAGCTTCTTCATAATCTTCGACACATTATTTATATACTCTATAATTTTAGTTCTGTCCATAATAGGAATCGGGCCCATGCTTGCGCTCGAAATGTTTCTTGATGAGCGCGTCTTTCAGTCGTGGTGCTTTCGGGTTTATCTGCTCCGTAAGCAAAGCCATCTGCGCTACTGCTTCCAGCACGGCACTGTTATATACGGCCTTCTCGGGTGTTTTACCCCAGGTGAACGGTGCATGGTTGCCCACAAGTATCATCTCAATCTCTTCATAACTCAGCTTCCGATCTTTGAGGCAATTCATGATCTGAAAACCGGTTTCATATTCATAATCACCCTTAATCATCTCATCGCTCATCGGTGGAGCGCACGGTATATCTACGGTATTATGATCGGCATGCGTTGTTCCGAATATAGGTATATCGCGCTGCGACTGTGCCCACGCCGTAGCATAGGTAGAGTGTGTATGTACAATGCCTCCGATCTTCTCCCAATGCTTGTAAAGCACGGCATGTGTTTTTGTATCGGATGACGGGCGAAGTTTTCCTTCCACCGTTTTGCCATCGAAATCTACAATCACCATTTTCTCGGGCGACAGTTCTTCATACGGAACACCGCTGGGTTTAATGGCAAATACACCGGCAGCACGATCGGCAGCACTTACGTTTCCGAAAGTAAAAATTACCAATCCCAGCTTCGGTAACTGCATGTTGGCCTCGTAGGCAGATTGTTTTATATGGTCGTAGTTGGACATTGAAAATCGATGTTAGGAATTACGGAGAGGATCGTGCGTCAGGCGTTCTTTTCAAGTTGGTGTCCAGTCTCCAGGTATTGTTTATAGCGTTTGCTATAGATAGCATGTGTGGATGCATTCGGAGTATATTCTGCATCGAAGCCTTGCCCCATGGCATTCATCGCTTCTTCTACGTTAGGATATATACCTGTGGCCGTAGCTGCAAACATCGCAGCACCTGCAGCACAAGTCTGTTCTGATTTATGAATGCGGATTGGCATGTTCATCACATCGGCCATCACCTGCATAATATAGGGCGATTTTCGGGCAACACCTCCAAGGCCTATCAACCCTTTCACAGGAACACCTTCTTTGTTAAAGCGATCTACAATGGCTTTTGCGCCAAAACAGGTTGCTTCTACCCAGGCCTTGAATAAGCGCGGTGCATCCGTGCCGAGGCTCAATCCAGTTATAGCACCTTTCAATAATTGATTTGCGTCCGGAGTTCTTCTTCCATTAAGCCAGTCGATGGCCAGCTCATTATGTTCGTCCAATGGCAATGCTGCCGCCTGACGGGTAAGTTCAGGAATGATCTTGTCGATCAGTTCGCCTTTTAATTTCTCGGCTATATCGGGTGTGATTAGTGCAGATGACTTCAGCAAATTCTCCAAAGGCCACGCCAGTATATTCCGGAACCATGCATACGTATCGCCAAAAGCTGACTGACCTGCTTCCAATCCAATCATACCCGGAATGATTGATCCGTTTACCTGTCCGCATATACCGCGCACAAGTTTACCTTCCATATCACGCACAGGCACCACCATCATATCGCAGGTGGAAGTACCCATCACTTTGCTGAGGTGATACGGTTCTATCTGTCCGCCTACTGCGCCCATGTGGCAATCGAAAGCCCCTATACCTATAACTACATCTGATGAAAGCCCTAATCGTTCGGCCCATTCTTTGCTGAGCTTGCCTGCAGGTTTATCAGAGGTATACGTGTCTTTAAATAATCTTGAAGTATATCCTTTGAGCAGCGGATCGAGTGAGCTGAAAAACTCATCGGGAGGTAAACCGTTAAACTCGGCTGACCATAATGCTTTATGTCCTGCAGAACACACACCACGCTTAAGCGCGTGCACATCGTTGCCGCCGGTGAGTAAATAAGGAACCCAGTCGCAATGCTCTACCCAGGAGTAACACGCTCTGCGTACAGCTTCGTCTTCGCGCAGCACGTGCAGTAATTTAGCCCAGAACCATTCGGATGAATATATACCGCCTACATATTGCAGATAGTTTACATCAAATTTCTCCGCGTGTGCGTTGATTTCAGCCGCCTCTTTGGTAGATGTATGATCTTTCCAAAGCACGAACATGGCGTTGGGGTTATTTTCAAACTCCGGCAGAAGTGCCAGCGGTGTTCCGCTTTTATCTACGGCTACCGGCGTAGAGCCCGTTGTATCAACAGCTATACCTTTTACTGCGCTGCGCACCGAAGCACCAGCCTGCTGCAGGCATTGTTTGATTGTTGTTTCAAGACCTTCTATATAATCTTTCGGATGCTGGCGAAACTGATTTTTTGCCGGATTGCAGAACAATCCATCGCGCCACCGCGGATAATAAAATACAGAGGAAGCTACCTCTGCTCCCGATGAAGCATCTACAATAATAGAGCGAACGGAATCTGTTCCATAATCCACTCCGATAACATATCCCTTACCCATAAAAATCCAGTAATCAATCGTTTGAATGGCTGCTAAGATACAATAATTTTTATAAGTGTATAAAAAACATTTAAAATTAATAAAAATGAATTTCGGTGAAATATAGCAAACCTGAGTCTGACAGCGGGATGATGAAATCACGATTTTCTGATTAGGACTATTCTGCATCAGTGCTTACATTCTGTGCGTTTTTTATTAACATTGTGTTTTACGGTTGTATGTTAATTGAGTGAGGTTCTGATTTGTTATGGAGACTGTGGTTAGTAAAAATTTCAATATCAATTCCTGGAAGATAACGGCTGAGCGCAAAAAGCTATACTCGGCTGATGCGGTTATTGATGCATACCTAAGAGGAAAGAGTGAAGGACTTCAACAACATCAAAAAGTTCTCATTCAGCAGCTTGAGGCTAACGTGAAGAAAGCTTCCGCTCATACATCTGTGGTTGTTCAGTACATTCGGGAGCAGGGATTAACTGCATTGTCGGCTTATTTGAAACTTAGCTCTTTCGATAGAATGAGTGTTCTGATCACATTATCAGAGGAAGATTTTCTAAGTGATGTGATCTCAGATGTATATAACTATATATCCTCTATTGAAGAAACTGTTTCCGAAGAATTTTATACCATTAACTTCACATTTGCCATTGCGGGCAAAAAGTTTAACCGCGGACTCCTGGAGTCTGATGGCTATATATTTCAGGCTTCTCCTTCGAAGCAAAACTCCTAAACGTTACGTATCATTTTAATTTCTATGCGCAAAGCTCATGCAGAGCATAATGAAGAATTATGCGATTTTCTATTGGAAACAAAAAAGTATAACGACTGGGTGGTAACCACCGCATTCTATGCAGCCCTTAACTTTGTAAAGTTCGAGATGTTCCCACTGAATTTACCAGGCATTGGAAAGTTTGAAGATTTTGAAAGTTACCTCAAGAAATCAGGGAAAGGAGGCGAGAAACACGAGATCTTAAAACAATTGGTTCATAAAAATATGAAATGTGGCGGAGCTTACCGATGGCTGCTTGAAAACTGCATGACGGCCCGTTATAATGAATATGTGGTAAGCGAGCAAAACGCAAAGCATGCCAAGAAAATGCTGGCCGCCGTTAAATCGCATTGTAAAAAATTAAATCCAGTCGGAAAGCAAGTATAGCCGGTCTAGCTAAATCAGCTCCTTCAACAAAGGATTCTTATAATCTTTCGTATAGAGCATGATGTTGCTATAGCGTTGAAACTCTTCGGGCGTATGCATGGTGGTTAATACAACGCTTTGCATGCCTGCATTCTCGGCAGCTTCCACACCTTTGGGAGCATCTTCAAACACCGTACAGTTGTCGGGATGTACGCCTAACAGCTCAGCAGCTTTCAGAAACACTTCGGGGTGCGGTTTACTTTGCAACACATCGTGCGCACTTACGATTACGTTGAAGTAATGGCGAATGTTCAGGTTATCGAGCACGAAGTTGATGTTATAGGGAATGGCGGCTGAACCAATGGCGAGCCGTATACCCGCCTGGTGGGCATTCTCTAAAAAGTCGAATAAGCCTGGCAACAGATCGAGGTGAGGGCGATACAGTGCCTGGTATTTATCTTCTTTGCGTTGGGAGATTTCTTCTATTTCAGCAGGTGTAAAGTGGCCCTCACCAAATACGCGGGCAAGCAGTTCATCATTCTTGCCATACATCTGGCTTCTTGTCTCTTCAATACTCAGCTTGGCGCCCAGGTCGTTGGTTAATACATCATGCCATATCTGTAAGTGATAATGCATGTCATCAATCATGGTACCGTTGAGGTCGAATATAAAGGCCTTTGCGCTCATGTGCATTTATAGAATTACAGCACAATATTAAGCACTAATCTTTATACTATACAGAAAGATTACGTATTCGTTACTCATGCCAGTCTATAGCCATCGGCAAGCTGTGTAAATGCTTGTATTTGCGCGTGTTGCCAGGCTTCATCGTGGCCTAGTGTTTCTGCCAGGAGACGTGCCACTACAGGCGCCATTTCAATACTTGCAGCGGCATCCAGAAAGAGCGCGCGTGTTCTGCGGGCCAGTACATCTTCTACCGTGCGTGCCATTTCCGATTGCGCTGCCCACACTACTTCGGCTTGTATGATGCTCAGGTCCGGATGGATTTTTTCAGCCAATACAGACCGCTCCGCGATGAGTGCTTCTATATATTTTTTATCGCCGCCATAGAAATATAGCGGATCATCAAGCCTTACCGGTTCAGCCGCCCCGTGAATCGGCAATTGCTTCGTGACCGAACTTCGCTCGGGTAAATTTCCAACCATCACCGCGCGATCAATCGTATCTTCTCCCATCTTGCGATAGGTAGTCCACTTACCGCCTACTACAGTAATCAATCCGGATAGTGACACGAATATTTTATGACTGCGTGATATATCTTTTGTTTGTTTGCCATTATTGGTTGAAGCGGTGAGCGGGCGCAATCCGGCAAATATACTCTTCACATCGTGGCGCGTTGGCTTTCGTGTCAGGTATAGGCTTGCTGTGCTTAATATAAAATCAATCTCTTCTTCCAATGCGCGCGGCTCCAGGCTTTCCGTTTGCACCAGCGTATCGGTAGTGCCTACCACTACTTTATCATGCCAGGGCACTGCAAACAACACGCGGCCGTCCGATGTTTTCGGGATCATGATGGCGGCATCACCTTGCAGAAATTCGCGGTTCAATACGATGTGCACACCCTGGCTCGGCATAATGGATCTGCCTGCTTCAGGATCATCCATTTTCAGAATAGTATCGGCAAATACACCCGTGCAATTCACAATGGCTTTGGCATATATAGTATACTGCTCCTGCGTTTCTATATCGGTTGCTATCACACCGGTTACCGATTCTTTTTCATCTTTCACTAATGCTGTAACAGGCATATAGTTAATAACAACACCTTCATGATTCACGGCAGTCTGTGCCAGGTTTATGGCCAGGCGAGAGTCATCGAATTGACCATCGTAATATATTACACCACCGCGCAGTCCTTCCTCTTTCAGGTTGGCGATGGCATGCATGGTTTCTTCTTTGGATATATGTTCCGATGGACCAAGTCCCAATGATCCGGCCATCATATCATATACTTTCATACCGATGGTATAGAACGGACCATTCCACCATTCGTAATTCGGTATAATAAACTGTTGATTGCGCACGAGGTGAGGTGCGTTCTGTCGCAACAATCCACGCTCGTGCAAGGCTTCGAGTACCAGACCTATATCTCCCTGCTGCAAATAGCGAACACCTCCGTGAATGAGTTTTGTACTGCGACTTGAAGTGCCTTTTGCAAAGTCGTGTTGCTCTAACAGCAATGTTTTATACCCGCGTGATGCAGCTTCTACAGCAGCCCCCAAACCGGTGGCGCCTCCGCCGATGATCAGCACATCCCACGGTGTGGCTCCCTGCTGGCGGAGTGCGTCTATCATGGCCGATCGTTGCATGCTATATAGGTATACCCTTTATAATTAATTCTTCTATAAATCTTACTCCTCATTCGCCCACCCTTTGGCTCGCTCTACGGCACGCTTCCAGGTGCGATACTGTTTCTGTTGTTTCTCTTTGTTACTGCCGGGAGTAAAGCGCTTGTCTTCCTGCCAGTACTTTTTAATTTCACCAAGCCCGCTCCAATATCCGGTAGCAAGCCCTGCCAGATAAGCAGCTCCCAGCGCTGTAGTCTCAGTAATCTTTGGCCGTACTACAATCTTATCCATCACATCCGACTGCAATTGCATCAACATATTGTTGACGGATGCGCCACCGTCTACGCGCAGTTCTTTCAACGCTATATTGGCTTCTTCCTGTATACAATCGGTAATGCTCTTTACATCAAACGTAATAGCATCCAGTGCAGCCCGGCTGATATGCGCTTTGGTAGTGCCACGCGTAAGCCCGATGATCAGGCCGCGCGCATAAGGGTCCCAGTGTGGTGCTCCGAGTCCGGAGAGTGCGGGCACTAAATATACTCCACCGGAATCTTCTACTTTTTGTGCCAGCTTCTCTACTTGTGCAGATGTGGGGAATAATTCCAATCCATCGCGAAGCCATTGAATTATCGCACCGCCTATAAATATAGATCCCTCTACGGCATAGGTCACATCATTGCCAATCTTCCAACCTATTGTGGTAAGTAAATCTTTCGTCACCACGGGTTTGTTACCGATGTTAGCCACAATAAAGCAACCCGTACCGTATGTGTTTTTAATCATGCCTGGCTCAAAGCATGCCTGCCCGAATAAGGCTGCCTGCTGATCGCCCGCTATACCGGCAATCGGTACTTTGCTGGCAAAAAGTGTAGTGCCCGTCTCACCATATACTTCACTGCACGAACGTACTTCCGGCAACATACTCTCCGGTATGGTAAAGATCTTCAGTAACTCTTTGTCCCACGACAAAGTATGTATATTAAAAATCATCGTGCGACTGGCGTTGGTCACATCCGTAACATGTACTTTGCCATTGGTAAGTTTCCAGGTAAGCCAGGTATCTACCGTACCAAATGCGAGTTTACCCTGCTCGGCTTTGGCACGTGCACCGGCTACGTTATCCAATATCCATTTTATCTTCGAAGCCGAGAAATAGGCATCGATGAACAGTCCTGTTTTTTGTTTGATGGTTTCCGACAGACCTTGAGCCTTTAGTTCATCGCAGTATGCCGAGGTTCTGCGATCCTGCCATACAATAGCATTATATAGCGGCTGGCTTGTTTCACGATCCCACACAATGGTAGTTTCACGCTGGTTGGTGATGCCAATCGCTGCGAGGTATTTTCCGTTAATGCCAATCTTGGCAATCGCTTCTGCGGCTACGCCAGCCTGCGAGGCCCATATCTCATTAGGATCATGTTCTACCCAACCGGGTTTGGGAAAGATTTGTTGAAATTCTTTTTGTGCTACGGATTGAATGGTTCCTTCCTGATCAAAGACAATAGCGCGCGAACTGGTAGTGCCCTGATCGAGAGCAAGTATATATTGTTTCATACGGTGCAGATATCAGCTTGGGTTGTAGTGAAATGATGAGATCAATTTAAGATTAAATACAGGAAAATTTCCCACAGAACTCGCAGAATATCACAGAATAAATACACACCAACCCTCTAGTACACCGCGCCTGGCAGCCAGCAGCTATTTTATTTCCCACAGAAATCACAGAATATCACAGAATAAATGCAGCCTACCCTATAGCACTCCGCGTATAGCAGCCAGCAGCCTGAAGCCAGCAGCCATTTTATTTCCCACAGAAATCACAGAATATCACAGAATAAATGCAGCCTACCCTAT
>NZ_DAIQRQ010000012.1:16003-31009 GCF_036786105.1 Ohtaekwangia sp. | reverse complement strand
TTTTATTTCCCACAGAAATCACAGAATATCACAGAATAAATGCAGCCTACCCTATAGCACTCCGCGTATAGCAGCCAGCAGCCTGAAGCCAGCAGCCATTTTTATTTCCCACAGAAATCACAGAATATTACAGAATAAATACACGCTACCTATAGCACACTGCGTCTGGCAGCTAGCAGCTATTTTAAAAAGTGGACGTATCAAAGTATATATTCTCCTTTTATCGGCGCTTCCGGCTGCGGAATATCCTTTTCCTGCAGGGCCTGTAACAGATTTATTTCAATCGTGCGTGTTATGCTGTTGACCGGAATACCGGCAGGATTATGCTGGAATGGATCCATAATATTCATACCGTTAATGTGGGTGATATGAAAAACGAATCCAACCATAAATCCCAGCAGTATAGACCAGTGTCCCACGGCATGCGCAATCGACATGGTGGTAAGAATTACAAACATCCAGATAAAGAGCCGGGTGAAATATATATAGGTAGTGGGAAATACCGTATTGTTAATACGCTCCGATTTTCCCATGTTGTCGCAGAAATTTCGCAGCAGTTCATCCAGTATGCGAAACCGGAATCCATCAATCACATTTTCTTTCGAGAGCTTCTGCAGGTCATGTCCCTGCAAATCAAGGATAGCGTTGGGTATATTGGAGAAGGTCTTTACACGCTCAGCTTCTTCCGGTGAAAGGTATTTTTCAAAAGCATTTACATCGCGTCTGCGCAATGCTCCTTTCAACGCATATACAAATGCTATATGTCTGCGAATGAGCGTACGCTGATAGCGGGCTATATCTTCTGCATTTAAACTACTTTCTGCCGGTGCAGCACAATACGCCAGCAACCCCCGGGCCCACGAGCGCGAATCGTTTACCAGTGCTCCCCAGATAATGCGGGCTTCCCACCAGCGATCATACGCCTGGTTGTTGTTGAAACCAATAAAGAAGGCAATAGCGGTACCCATCAGCGCAGGCAACGCCGCCGGTATATTTACATCGCCCAGCCACCTTATATCGACATAATGCGCTGCTGCACAACTGATAAGCATGATCATATCTACCCGCCAGGTCATCCGGAGGATTCGATGCAGGCGAAGATTTTGTTTCAACAACATGTACCGATGGATTTAGAGTATATATCCGCTCTTAAGATTTTCTCTGAGCGGCTCTAAATCTACTGCCCGGCAATGTATTGTTCCAAATGTTCGATGATGGATTTCTGTTCGTTGATAACTGTACGCACAACGTCACTGATGGAGATCACGCCCACCAGTTCGCCATTCTCTTCTACAGGAAGGTGGCGGAATTTCCGGTTGCTCATAATCCACATACATTCTTCGATTGATGTTTCGGGAGTTACCGTAAACACCTTGGAGGTCATGAGCTCCTTGATCAATGTATCTTTGGAGGATTTACCTTTGAGAATAAGTTTTCGTGCGTAATCGCGTTCGGTAAAGATGCCCACCATCTTACCGTTTTCCATAATAATAAGTCCACCGATGTTTTTCTCGCACATCACTTCGATGGCGTGGTAGACTGTAACATTGGGTGAGACGGAATATACCGCCCGCCCCTTGGCATCCAGTATGTCTTTTACTTTTCCCATGGTTTAAGGATTTAAAGCAATCGATTGAAGATAAGCTTTTTGGCAGGAAAATGCAATAGAAGCAGCCAAGTACCGGATTTGTCAGGGACAGAACAGAGCAGAATGAGCGAAATCTTCCAATGGCTGCAGGTTACTGGCTACAAGCTGCAGGACGATTGGTGTCGTTGTTGTTAGCTGTTAGCCGTTACAGCGAACTGTTAATCGTTGAATTGAAAAATGAACAAGGAATATTGATCAACGAATGTAGAAAGTAAGACTCACTCATACCCTCACACGGCCAGAAACCAGCGGCTAGCAGCCATTCAAAGACACACGACTGACTAGCAGCCAGCAACTAATAGCTCGTAGCTAATTTCAATATCGCATCCGGGAACATGCCCAGCAAAAAGCTCAGTGCGATCAGTGCGCAGAAGAGTGCTTTGTGCGAGCCGCGGATGGTTACGGCTGTTCCTTCGGGTTCGCGGAAGTACATCGCGATGATGATGCGGAAATAGTAGTATACACCGATCAATGAGGTAACTACTGCCACAATGACGAGGCTGGTATATCCGTGGTTGATCGCCTGCGCGAATACCATATATTTTCCGAAGAAGCCTGCCAGCGGAGGTATACCTGCGAGTGACAATAACGCGATGGTCATTGTTACGGCAAGCCATGCATTCTTTTTATAAAGGCCGTTGAAATAGTCGATAGTAGTTTCTTCGGCTGTACCCTCCAACAGGTGCAATACGCTGAACGCAGCCAGTGATGCCACGGTATATGTAGCCAGGTAGTAGTAGACTGTATCGGTTGCCGTTGGATTCGCTATAAATGCAAGAAGTATATAGCCCACATGGCCAACGCTGGAGTATGCCAGTATGCGCTTCACGTGTGTCTGGTATACGGCGGTTACGTTCGGGATCACCAGGGTAAGTATCGCGATAACGCTTAGTACGTTTACCCATGTTGACTGCGCCGCTACAAAGCAGGTAGAGAAGATACGAACAAATGCAGCAATAGCTGCTACTTTTACAACAGTTGACATGAACGCTGTTACTGTGGTAGGCGAACCGCTATATACATCGGGTGCCCAGAAGTGGAATGGGACGGCCGAGATCTTGAAGGCCAGGCCAATCATCATCAACAGTATACCTGCATAGAAGAAAGTTGGGAAGCCGGTTGGATTAGCGGTAAGTGCTTCTGCAATAGTATGCAGGTGGAATGAACCGGTCGCGCCATAGATCAGCGCTATGCCGAACAACAGGAAGCCGGTAGCGAACGATCCCATCAAAAAATATTTGAATGCTGCTTCGGTTGAAGTCAGGCTATCTTTTTTGCTTCCCGCCAATACATAGAGCGACATAGAAAGTATCTCGATACCGAGGAACAGCATAGCCATGTTGTTGAACGATGACATGATTACAGCGCCCACCACTGCAAACACTATGAGCGAAGTACGATCGGTACGATGCGTCTGTGTAGCAAAGTAATCAGCCGACATCCAGAACCAGAGGATCGTTGCTGTACCAATCAGTGCGGTGAAGGCCAGTGCGGGTCTGTCGAACACCAGCATGTTGCTGAAATAGAAAGCTTCGGATGTACCGTTTGTCCAGTCTGCTATAGCAAGACCCACTGCGGCCACAAGGCCGATGATCACAAATGCAGTAAGCCATCTTTTCAGATTGCCAAATTCAGCAAGAAGAGAAACGATACCTAAGCCGGTGATAACAAATAGTGCGTTCATATATTAGTTGGCGGAAGCAGTAACTTCAGAGATTGAATGTAAAAGATTGGTAACAGCCGCTTCGGAAATCTCCAGCAGCGGAGCCGGATATATACCGATCAATATGATCAGGATCACTATCGGATACAGCACAAGCTTCTCCTGTCCGGTGAGGTCGAGGAAAGAAGCGGTCTTGCTGTTGGTTTCACCTGACATAGATTTCTGGAACGTTCTGAGCATATATACTGCACCCAGAATAATGGTTACACCTGCAATGGCTCCCAGCACAGCCTTGTACTGGAACAGCGCATTGATGAGCAGGAACTCTCCTACGAAACCACTGGTAAATGGAAGCGCTACGCTGCCGAGCATGGTAATAACAAATACTGTGGCAAGAACAGGCGCCACGTTGCGTATGCCGCCCAGTTCTGAAAGTGTTCTCGTCTTGGTTCGGTCGAAAACAATCTCAATGATATAGAACAAAGCAAAGACGATGATACCATGGCTCACCATTTGGATCATAGCACCTTGTATACCGATTGCGTTCCGAGTAAATATACCGGCAGAGATAAGTCCAACGTGAGCGATGGAAGAATATGCAATCAGTCGTTTGAAATCTTTCTGAACGATGGCGATGCACGAAGCATAGATGATACCGATCACGGAGATAATCACGGCGGTCATTCCCCATTGCGCAACACCGCCGGGCACTACCGGAATCAACCAGCGGATTACACCATATATACCCATCTTTAACATGATACCCGAAAGCAACATGGTTCCTTGCACGGGCGACACCGTATAGGTATCAGGCTGCCAGGTATGAAATGGAAATACAGGCATCTTGATGGCAAACGCTACAAACAATGCCCAGAATAAAAACGATTGTTCCGTTGCTGACAGCGAATGTCCTGCCTGATACAGTGCATCGATCGCAAAAGTATGTGAGCCTGGTGTATGGAAATATAAGTATACCAGGCCTACCAGCATGAACAAGCTTCCGGCCAATGTATATACAAAGAACTTGAAGGTGATCCTTCCGCGATCTTCACCACCCCATATCAGACAAATAAAGTAGATCGGGATCAGCGCTACTTCCCAGAAGAGGTAGAACAATAAGCCATCGCGCGCTACAAACACGCCTACCAACGCCATTTGCATAGTAAGGATCAATCCATAGAATGAAGAAGGCTTGTCGTATGTATGACTGAATGATGACAGAATGATGAACGGCACCAGCACCGTGGTGAGCAACACCAACAGCAGACTTATACCATCAATGGCCACGGCAAAGTTCAATCCCATGGAAGTGATCCACGGTACATTTACTTCAAATTGTGGTCCTTCGGCCTTGTTAAACTGCGCTACCACTACCAGCGACAGAACCAGTTCGATCAGCGCTGCTGCAAGCGCGATAATTTTTGCCTGCTGAGGTCTGAATAAAAAGAGTACCAGCGCTGCGGCCAGTGGAAAGAATATGAGAAGTAGCGTTAGCATCGTATTCGTTATCTGTTATCGTTTAAAATGGCAACTGGCTTTAAGCTGCCGGCTGCTGGGAGGTGTGTGTGGGTGGGTTATGTATTGTTATTGGTTACACGTTAATTATTATTCGTTATCGGTTAACGGATAACGATTAACGGATAACGGCATAAGCCAGGATAATTACTATGCTGATCACCATTACAAAAATGTAATAACCGATTGATCCGTTTTGCAGCAGGCGCGTTGCATTGCTACCGGCTACAACACTTCCACCCAGTGCATTTACAAGTTTGTCTATGCCCAGGCGTTCGATTACAGAATCAAATATTCCGGCAAACCAGTAGAGCGGCTTTACAACAATAGCATTGTATAGCTCATCTATATAATACTTGTTGGCAAGCAGGCGCTGGAACCCACCAACAGGTTGTCCTTCTGCCACCGGCACCTGGTCTTTGCTTATGTACAGGGAGTATGCTATACCAATCATCACGATAGTAAAAAACACCACGGTACCCATCAGTATATATTCTGTTGAATGGCTCAGGTGATGGGAAGCGATCAGATCGTGCGATGAAGCAAACACCGGGTGCAGGTAATGCGACAACCAGTGCGATCCTCCCAATGCTTCGGGTATACCCATGAAACCTCCTACTACGCTGAGGATCGCCAATACGATCAACGGCAGTGTTATACTTTTTGGCGACTCATGTATATGCTCCATGGCGTGCTTGCTCGCTCGCTCTTTTCCGAAGAAGGTAAGGAAGAACAGGCGGAACATATAGAAGGCTGTGAGTAACGATGCTATTACAGCGATTACCCACACCACAATGTTATGTGCGAACGCGCTGGCGAGAATTTCATCTTTGGAGAAGAAACCGGCAAACGGAGGTATACCGGATATGGCTAACACACCGGCAAAGAATGTGAGATACGTTACTGGCAAATATTTTTTCAGTCCACCCATGTTACGGATGTCTTGCTCACCACTCAGGGCATGGATTACACTACCCGCACCGAGGAACAACAACGCCTTGAAGAAAGCATGTGTTGCCATGTGAAATATACCACTGGTAAAGGCTCCCAGTCCTAACGCGAGGAACATCAGTCCCAACTGGCTTACCGTAGAATATGCAAGTACTTTTTTGATATCGTTTTGTGCTACGGCTATTGTGGCGGCAAACAATGCAGTCGCTAATCCTACAATCACGATCAGCTCCAGCGTTGCCGGTGAAAGTGCGTACAGTAAATTATTGCGACATACCATGTATACACCTGCCGTAACCATGGTTGCAGCGTGAATGAGTGCCGATACAGGCGTAGGACCCGCCATCGCATCGGGCAACCAGGTATATAGAGGTATCTGTGCACTCTTACCCATCGCACCTACAAACAGCAGGATGGTGATGAGTGTAAGTGTATTGGTATCTAATGAAGTTGCCTTCGGGAATACTTCTGCATACTGAATGCTGCCGAAGTGAACGAAGATGAGAATTATACCGAGCAACATTCCCAGGTCACCAATACGGTTCATGATGAATGCTTTGTTCGCAGCATTGTTATACTCCTGGTTTTTGAACCAGAAGCCGATGAGTAAATATGAGCACAATCCTACGCCTTCCCATCCTACAAACATCACCAGGTAGTTTGCCCCCATCACCAATAACAGCATGAAGAATACAAACAGGTTGAGATACGAGAAGAAGCGATTGAATCCTTCATCGTGGTGCATATACCCAATGGAGTATACATGGATCAAAAATCCGACACCGGTAATGATGAGTAAGAACAAAGATGAAAGCGGATCTACCAGGAAACTGATAGAGGCCGAAAATTTACCCGCAGCAATCCAGTTGAATAACGTTACGGATATAGAACGCTCTGCTTCAGAAGCTCCCAGCAAGGTGCTGAAGAGCGCTATCGAAACAATGAAAGATAATAATACCGAACCACAGGCAATGAAAGCGGTAACACCGTGTGTAAACCTGCGTGTGTTCAGTGCAACAAGTAAAAAGCCCAGCAGCGGAAACAAAGGAACCAGGCTTACCAATACATTTATACTTACCATTTTAAGCGATTCAAAATGTTAATATCAACTGATTTCGTATTGCGATACATCATAACAAGAATAGCAAGACCTACCGCTACTTCTGCCGCAGCTACTGCCATGATGAAGAAAACAAATACTTGTCCTGCGGAATCATTGAGGTAGGTTGAGAATGCTACCAGCAAAAGGTTTACGGCATTCAGCATAAGCTCTATGCACATAAAGATGATAATAGCATTTCTGCGGTACAGCACACCCAATACGCCAATGGTAAAGAGCGCTGCCGAGAGCCACAGGTAATAATCAAGCGGAATGGATTTGATCATTATTCGTTGTTATCTGTTAGTCGTTATTAGTTATTCTATACTCTATCAACGGTTTTCCGGTTTGCCGAGCATCACCGCTCCCACCATGGCTGCCAGCAGCAACACAGAGGTTATCTCAAACGGAAGTAAAAAGTCGGTGAACATTACCTGACCGAGTGTTTTTACCATGCCTATATTTGCACTGGCTGCCTTCTGTTGAATCATACCTTCTGTTTCTTTCAGTGATGCGATCAATACAATCATCACCAGGCCAGCACATATAGTAGCCGCAAATTTGAGGAGACTACTTTTGTGAGGTTCTGACTCACGGTTCAGGTTCAGCAGCATGATCACATACAGGAACAACACCATGATGGCTCCGGCATATACAATGATATGTACAATGGCCAGGAACTGTGCATTGAGCAGTATGTAATGTCCTGCTATACAGAAAAAGGTAATGATGAGGTATAGTACACTATATACCGGGTTCTTCGACAACACGACCATGATGGCCGACAGTATTGCCAGAAATGAAAGGAAGTAGAATACGTTAAGCGTCACTGCTGAAAAACTATTTATTATGACTTAATCTTTTCTGCTGTTTGAATGCCAGCACGGCTGGTGTTTGGCGCTTGGTCACATCTACACGTTGGTCAACGGGTTCCACCAGCTTATCTTTCCCATAAATAAATCCATTTCTAGCATAGTCGGTAGACACAATGCGATCGGTTAGGAAGATCGCTTCTTTCGGGCAGGCTTCTTCGCACAATCCGCAGAAGATGCAACGCAGCATGTTAATCTCGTACGTGGCTGCATACTTCTCTTCACGGTATAGATTCTCCTCACCTTTCTTACGTTCAGCAGCTACCATGGTAATCGCTTCGGCCGGGCAGGATACTGCGCACAAACCGCAGGCCGTACAACGCTCGGCACCTTTCTCATCACGCTTCAACACGTGCTGGCCGCGCCATATATCGCTGATCTCGCGCTGCTTCTCCGGATATTTTACCGTTGCCTTTTTTCTGAATAAGTGCTTGATCGTAATCGCTACTCCGCTGAGAATAGCAGGAAGATAAATGCGCTCTGCGAACGTCATCTCTTTCTTTACTACAAGCTTCGATCTGTTTGTTAACATCGTTTGTTGTTAATCGTTATCTGTTATCCGTTTTAAGCGGATCATTGCTTATTATTCGTTAGTATCATTACCAAACCGGTAAGGAATATATTCGCTACCGACAGTGGTATTAATACTTTCCATCCCAGGTTCATCAGCTGATCATAGCGGAAGCGCGGAATCGTCCAGCGTATCCACATAAAGAAGAAGATGAAGAATGAGATCTTGGCAAACAACACGAGCGTTCCTATGATGGAAAGTGTATTGTGGTCAAGACCGAGGTCGTTCATGAACGGAAAGTTATAGCCACCAAAATATAGCGTAGAGATTACCGCAGACGATACAAACATGTTGATATACTCTGCGAAGAGATAGAAGCCCAGCTTCATGCTGCTATACTCGGTGTGATAGCCACCTACCAGTTCGGTTTCGCATTCCGGCAAGTCGAACGGTGTGCGGTTACATTCTGCAAAAGCACATACTATAAAGATGAGGAAACCCAGTGGCTGTTTTACTACGTTCCATGCGTTCCAATCGCTGCCAATACCACCGGCCTGCTGCGCGCTGATCTCGCCAAGACTTAATGTACCGGTCATGATAATCAAGGCTATAATGGATAAGCCCATCGCGATCTCGTAGCTGATCATTTGGGCAGATGCACGAATCGCACCCAGCAACGAGAACTTGTTGTTGGATGCCCAACCTCCAATCATGATACCATATACTCCAATCGATACAACACCGAATACATAGAGTATACCTACGTTGAGATCAGCGATCTGCAATGAATACGTCTGTCCATCAATGATGAGTGTATTTCCCCAAGGGATAAGTACACCGGCCATCATGGCCGTAAGCATCGCGAGGCATGGCCCTAATACAAACAAAAATTTATTGGATACTACCGGGATGATTTCTTCTTTGTAGATGAATTTCATTCCATCGGCAAGCGGCTGAAATATACCGAACGGACCCGCACGATCCGGGCCAACGCGGTCTTGCAAAAATGCAGCAACCTTGCGTTCAGCATACGTTGAGTATGCCGCCACAAAAAGTGTTATTCCGAATACGGAGCCAACCAGAATCAGTTTATAAATCAAAAATGCGCTCATGCCGGTGACTGGTTGGTTTCAGGTAATTGTTTTCCTTTTTGGAACTGTATCTGGCGTTCAATATCCAGTTTCAGTTTTTGCATATCGATCTTCTCATAATGATTTTGAGAGATCACCGAATGTCTGTCGATGTGACGAGGGCCTTCAATGGTCCAGTCGTTCATGTTCTTGTGATCGTAGCGGCATTCGTTGCAGATATACTCTTTCACTTCGCCATACTGATCTTTGCGTGCTGATACGCGGAGCACATCATCGCCTTTTGTCCACAGTACTACTTTGCCGCTACACTTGTCGCAGTTACGATGTGCATCGAGCGGTTTGGTAAACCATACGCGGCTCTTGAAGCGGAACGTTTTATCGGTCAATGCTCCGACCGGGCAAACATCGATCATATTTCCGGAGAAATCATTGTCAACCGCTTTCTCGATGTATGTACTGATCTCCGAGGCATCACCACGGTTCAATACACCGTGAACACGTTCTTTGGTAAGTTGATCGGCTACGAATGTACAGCGATAGCAAAGAATGCAACGCGTCATGTGTAACTTGATCTTATCCCCTATATCGATCTTCTCAAATGTTCTGCGATCTTCCTCATAGCGGGTTTTGCCTGCGCCATGTTCGTATGCTAAATTCTGCAGATCGCACTCACCGGCCTGATCACATATAGGGCAATCGAGCGGGTGATTGATGAGCAGGAACTCGACAACACCCTTGCGTGCTTCCAGTACTTCCGGTGAAGTAATGTTCTGCACTACCATACCATCCATTACCGGAGTGCGGCAGGAAGCTACCAGCTTCGGCATAGGGCGCGGATCTTTAGCAGATCCCTGTGTTACTTTCACCAGGCATACGCGGCATTTGCCACCGGTATCTTTCAATGTAGAATAGTAGCACATTGCCGGAGGAACTACCTCGCCACCTATCTGACGGGCAGCATTGAGGATCGTGGTTCCATCAGCAACCTCTACTTCAATACCATCTATTGTTACTTTAGCCATTGATCGGTTATCCGTTATTGGTTAATCGTTTTTAAAATAGCTGCCAGCCACTGGCTTCGAGCTACTAGAAGTGTGAGTGTGAATTGACCTGGGTGTGTTTCTATACTTTGACATTTCGATATTCCTTATTCG
Organism: Ohtaekwangia sp.; assembly: GCF_036786105.1. Taxonomy (NCBI): domain Bacteria; kingdom Pseudomonadati; phylum Bacteroidota; class Cytophagia; order Cytophagales; family Fulvivirgaceae; genus Ohtaekwangia; species Ohtaekwangia sp. The sequence continues at coordinate 20,505 of NZ_DAIQRQ010000012.1, read as the reverse complement.
TTATTCATTTACGCCTGAGCGACAAGTGCTTTCTCTGAACGGAACGGTTCGATTTCAAAGTGCTTCGGGTTCTTTACCTTTTCAGGGTACTTTACGTGGTATTCGAACTCTTCGCGGAAGTGACGTATGGCGCTGGCTACGGGCCATGCGGCTGCATCACCCAGCGGGCAAATGGTATTGCCTTCTATCTTCTTTGCTACGTCTACCAACAGGTCTATATCTTCCATGTGGCCGTGGCCATGTTCAATGCGGTGAAGTACTTTCTCCATCCAGCCTGTACCTTCACGGCAAGGACTGCACTGTCCGCAGGATTCGTGGTGATAGAAGCGGGTAAATGTCCACAGGTTGCGAACGATACATGCTGTTTCATCCATTACAATAAAACCTCCGGAACCCAGCATGGTGCCGGTAGCAAAACCTCCGTCTGACAATGATTCGTATGTCATGAGGCGAGGCTCGCCTTTCGCAGTCTTCAGAATAAGATCGGCAGGAAGAATGGGTACAGAAGAACCTCCGGCAACAACGGCTTTCAGTTTTCTTCCTTTCCATATACCGCCGCAGTATTGATCCGAGTATATAAACTCTTCAACCGGAAGTCCGAGTTCAATTTCGTATACACCGGGTTTGTTGATGTGGCCACTGGCAGAGATCAACTTGGTACCGGTACTTTTTCCTATACCTACTTTCGCATACTCATCACCGCTTTCGTTTACGATGGAGCACACCGCAGAGATCGTCTCTACGTTGTTTACAACGGTAGGGCTGGCATACAAACCCGCTACGGCCGGGAACGGAGGTTTCAAACGCGGATTACCGCGCTTACCTTCCAATGATTCCAGCAGTGCTGTTTCTTCACCGCAGATATAGGCGCCTCCTCCGGGCTGTACATAGAGCTCCAGGGAGTAATCGGTTCCTAAAATGTTCTTACCTAAAAATCCATTCGCGTGTGCTTCCTGTATGGCTTTCTCCAGGATGCGAATGATATACATATACTCTCCGCGCACATAGATGTAGGAGGTCTTTGCACCCAGTGCATAGCTGGATGTGATCATGCCTTCAATCAACAGGTGCGGAATTTTCTCCATCAGGTAGCGATCCTTGAATGTTCCCGGTTCGCTTTCATCGGCATTGCATACGAGATAACGAGGCTTGTCGGACTTGCGATCGAGGAAGCTCCACTTCATACCGGCAGGGAAACCTGCACCCCCTCTTCCGCGCAAACCCGACTTCTTCACTTCTTCCGTTACTTCGTCAGGAGTCATCGTCTTCAACGCTTTCTCCACTGACTTGTAACCGCCATGCTTTCTGTATACATCGAATGTTTCGATGCCCGGTACATTCACATGTTCTAATAATCTCGCCATGACTTAAATCTCCTGCATGTTAGATTTCATATATGTACTGCGCTGATTGGAAGCTCTCAACTTCTCAATTAGCGTATCTACCTTCTCCGTTGTCAGGTTCTCGTAGTAGTCGGCACCGCATTGCAACATGGGTGCTGTTCCGCAAGAACCCAGGCATTCTACTACTTTTAAAGTAAACATGCCATCGGGAGTGGTCTCTCCTACCTTTATATTCAGCTTCTTCTCGAAGTGTTCAACGATATCATCAGCACCGCGTAACCAGCATGGGCCGGTCTGGCAAACTTCGATGAGGCACTTACCTACAGGCTCGAGGTTATACATGGTATAGAAAGAAGCCACTTCGTATACTTCGATCGGCTTGATCGAAAGAATGGAAGCAACATAATCCATTACCGGAGTACTGAGCCAACCGTCAAACTCAGCCTGTGCTATATGTAAAATGGGTAGCAAAGCAGACTTCTGTCTTCCTTCAGGATACCGCTTTATAATGCGTTGAACGAGCTCCATCGTCTCCGCTGAAAATTGTACCCCATCTACTTTCTGTTCACTCATCGTCTTTTTATTCGTTAATCGTTATTAGTTAACCGTTAATCGTAAATGCATTAACTATCAACTTCTAACATTCACTTTCAATCTATACTATATAATAATCATATCCCTTGCCACCAATAACGTGTAACCCTTAACGGTTCACGGCTAAGCGTCAAGCTCTCCGGCAATTACGTTCATGCTACTCATGGTGATCACTGCATCTGACAGCATCGAGCCTTTGATCATCTCCGGGTATGCCTGATAATAAATGAAGCAAGGTCTTCTAAGCTGTAACCGGAAAGGCGTTCTTCCGCCATCGCTGATCAGGTAAAAACCTAACTCGCCATTGCCACCTTCCACGCAGTGATATACTTCTCCTTTCGGAATTTCTGTTTCCCCCATCACAATCTTGAAGTGATAGATCAGCGCTTCCATGTCGTTATATACTTCCTCTTTTGGCGGGAGGCAAAATTCAGGAACACGGGCACTATATATTCCGGCAGGTTCTTTCTTGATTTTTTCAATAGCCTGTTTGATGATGCTGTGGCTCTGCCACATTTCTTCCTGGCGCACCATGAAGCGATCGTACGTATCGCCATTGGTTCCTACCGGGATCACAAAATCAAATTCTTCGTATGATGAATACGGAGTCATTACACGAACATCGTAATCTACTCCGGCAGCACGCAGGTTCGGACCTGAGAAGCTATAGCTCAACGCGCGCTCGGCAGATATAGGGCCGCAGCCAATGGTACGATCCATGAAGATACGGTTACGCTCCAGCAGGTTAGAGAACTCTTTGAATGCAATGGGAAAATCTTCCATGAACTTCTCAATTTTCGCCCAGGCTTTCGGCGAGAAGTCACGTTCAAGACCACCGATGCGTCCTACGTTGGTAGTGAGACGCGCTCCGCAGATCTCTTCGTATATTTCGTAAATGCGTTCACGCATCTGGAAGAGGTAAAGGAAGCCGGTAGTTGCTCCAGTATCCTGACCTATAATGGTATTGCAAATAATGTGATCTGACATACGCGCCAGCTCCATGATGATGATGCGGAGATACTGTACGCGTTTTGGAATTTCTATACCCAGCAGTTTCTCTACTGTCATGTGCCAGCCCATGTTATTGATGGGCGATGAGCAGTAGTTCATGCGGTCTGTGATGGGCGTGATCTGATAAAAAGGTCTTCGCTCGGCCAGCTTCTCAAATGCACGGTGTATATATCCAATGGTTGGCTCGGCATCCACAATGATCTCGCCATCCATTTTAAGTACGTTCTGAAATATACCATGTGTAGCAGGGTGCGTAGGCCCGAGGTTCAGGTAAGAGTATTGCTTCTCTCCTGCTTTTCCTTCTTGCTCGGCAACCGGTTGATTCAATTCTATCATAGTATTATCGTCCAAACATAGTATCGTTCTTGTCTTCGCGTCTTTGATCTTCCAGCGGATATTCTTTGCGCAGCGGGAAGATAATCATGTCGTCTACATTGAGGATACGCTTCAGATTTGGATGTCCTTCGAAGATCACTCCGAAGAAATCGTACGTCTCGCGTTCCAACCAGTTGGCTCCGGCAAAGATATGTGTAATGGTCGGAGTCACCGGCTTTTCTTCCGGCAGGAAGATTTTGAGACGGATGCGCTTGTTTGCTACCAGGTTGTGAAGCTGGTACATTACCGCGATCTGTTTTAGCTCCGGATAGTGAATACCTGCAAGGGTAGTCAGGTATTGAAATTTGGTGTCGGGGTGGTTATACAGGTATTGAATAATCTCTACGATCTTTTCCTGTTTCAGGGAAATAGTCAAAAAATCGTAGGGTGTATCTATATGAAGGATTTGATCCTCATACCTGTCTTTAAGCGCAGTAATGATGCTGTCCTGAGTAGAACCTTCCATTGGTTCGGTTTCGGTTTTGTTATATATGCTGATCGTACCTGCTATATATTAATCTATACTATATCCTCTCGGACCGCGATTAACAATAACAGATCGGTTATTCCATTCCGTATTGATTCAGCATGGCTTTATATTCCGGAGAATCTCTTCTGCGAAGTGATTCCGTTTCTACCAGGTGCTGAATTTTCAAAATACCATCTATAATCTGTTCGGGGCGTGGGGGACAGCCCGGCACATATACATCTACCGGAATGATTCGGTCGATGCCTTGCAGTACACTATACGTATCAAATATTCCTCCGCTACAGGCGCAAGCTCCTACGGAGATCACCCAGCGGGGTTCTGCCATCTGCTCATATACCTGGCGAAGTACAGGGCCCATCTTCTTGGCAATTGTACCCATTACCATCAACAGGTCGGCCTGGCGTGGCGAAAAGCTGAGACGCTCGGAACCGAAACGAGCCAGATCGTAATGCGAGGCCATCGTTGCCATGAACTCGATACCACAGCAGGAAGTAGCAAATGGTAATGGCCAGATAGAATTTTTGCGCGCGAGCCCAACCACCTTATCGAGACTGGTGGCGAAGAAGCCAGCGCCTTCGTAGCCTTCCGGCTTCGCTCCTACGGTTACGCCTTGTTGTATGCTTGTTGATTCCATAGTTTCTCCTTGGTTAATCTATCCCTTCTTAGTCTTCCCACTTCAGAGCACCTTT